>JAIBBN010000001.1:502500-694910 GCA_019694655.1 Leptospirales bacterium | reverse complement strand
CTCCCAACGAGCAAAAAGCGGCACTCCTGCGCGACCTCGCCGATCGAGTGACCATCGACAGCGGCGCCACCCGGCTCAGTTGGAAGAAGCCGCATTCATTCCTGATGAGGCCAGCCCTGCTCGACCTGGCGCGGAAGAGCATACAAAGCGGAGGACGGGGGCGAGTTCTGAGTCGTCCAGTTGTGCTCCCCCGGTAGGACTCGAACCTACGACCAAGTGGTTAACAGCCACCTGCTCTACCGACTGAGCTACAGGGGAGTGTCGGTTTCTGCGACGCTCTGCACGCCGCGTCGGACAGCATTGGCCAAGCGGGGCGCACTGTCAAGCGGTCGTCTGTTAGCCGGTCGCGACCGGTGGTCAAAATGCTGGCGATGCTGGCAGCGGGCGTAATACCTGGATTATGGAAGCCGAAGTTGTTCGTAAGCGCATTCAGGCGCCGGCTGTAGCCTTGATCGCGCTTTTCAGTTTGTCTCTGCTAGTTCTGTTGCTCCTGGCAGCTCACTACTTCCGCGACGTCCTTGGCGAATTCTGGCAGCCGCCGGTAGACAATGAGCGCGAAGGCCTGGATACGCGGCGATCGTTTCCAGGCGAGTTGCTCTCGTCTTACCCCTTCGGCGCCTATTTGATCTTTGGCGTATGGTCTGTATTTTCAGCGCTGGCGCTGGTTGGCGCCGTGCAGATGTATCGAGGAAGAAGCTATGGTTTTGCGATGGTCAGCACTGTACTGGCCCTCTTGCCTTGCCTCTGGTCTTGCTCCGGCCTCGGTCTACCGTTCGGCATCTGGTCGTTGCTGGTGTTGCTGCGAGCGGAAACCAGGGAGTACTTCGGCCTGCGACCCAGGAGTCCCTCGGCATGAAACTGACAACAGCAGTTCTTCCCTTGCTGGCGACATGCCTCTTCGCATGTCAGTGGTTGCCGCAAACTGCTGCAGATCGGCCCGAACTTCCCGATCGCATTCGTGCACTGTGGCTTTCTCTGCCGCAATCTGTTTCACAGTGTTCGGACTATGACTATTTTCCGGACGGCGGTCTGCGCAACTTCGCCTGTCATCTGGCGACGCCGGCAATGTATGCTCAGCTGCAGCGCGAAGTTGGCCTCGCCGTTTTTCTGTCTGGCCCGCACAGCGCGGAGCGTTTGAATCTATCGTCGCGCAATAGCTTTGGGCATTACAATCCCCGGTTTGTGCGCTTCCTGCTGGCCCATGCTCTGCCGGCCGGCGAAGACCCGGCCTTTCGCAACGCTACGCAGCCAATCTGGGATTCGCAGGTGCGTTCGCTGGCGTTGAAGATGCTGGTCAGCTATCGTAAGCTACGACGCAATCCGCAGCTTCTGGAGCAGGAGAGCGCGCGCTTTCTGGCGCTGCTGCAGAACGGCCAGCTGCCGGAGGGCTACTACCAGCGCTATTTCTGGTTCATGAATCCTGAGTTTCAGCAGCGCATCGATCAGGGCGACGATTACTTCTATGACCATGGCTTCGACGGCGGTTGGGATGGTAACGTGATCAAAACCTGCACGGCCTTCTGGATTCGTCGGCACATCGACGGCACAGATCATCTGTTCTACCAGGGTCTGCGCCGTTCCTTTGAGATCTACGAGCCGCAGATGCTGGAAAGCGACGACTGAATTGCAGGCCCAAGGCCTGGAATTGCCTGCATCCGGAATTGTCGGAAGCTGAATTGTAAAAAGGCCTCCGGGAGCGCCTCGACCTGTGTCACAATCGCATCGATACGGTAAGTTCCGACAAAGTTGATTTTTATATGCTAAAATCGGCCCGCCAGGCCAGCGGCAGCCAGCTGCGGAATTTTTGTCATCGACCATGCACCTTCGCCTTCCAGCGCCGCAGGCGCTGACGCGCAAGCGCCGCTGTGCGCAGTACAGGGGAAGGCGAAGCTACACGGCAGCCAGCTGCGGAATTTTTTCATCGACCATGCACCCTCGCCTTCCCGCGCCGCAGGCGCTGACGCGCAAGCGTCGCTGTGCGTAGCACAGGGGAAGGCGAACCTGCACGGCAGCCAGCTGCGGACATGGATGTCCGCAGCTCCCTACTAAGGCGCTGACTCGTGCACGGGCGCAAGCAGGAGGGTTGCGCCCGTGCACAGATGGTTAGAAGATCTCTTCCAGCACGTAGAACATGTTGGTCGAAGTGCCAAAGTACATGCGCTTGCCGGAGATGACCGGCGCCGAAAGCAGCGCGCCCTGCAGTTCCATTTCCCACAATGTGGCGCCGGTCTTCGCCGACAGGCAGATCAGTTTTGGCGGCTGGGATACGACGCCGCTGGCATTGGGATCGTCGCCGTAGAGTCCAAAGTAGACGCGATCGCCGGCGACAGTAGGGGCGCTGGATGTGCCGTAATCAAATTCACGCGTCCAGGCGACTTCGCCGCTTTCGCGACGAAAGGCGCGCACCACGGTGTCGCCTGATGTATAGATCGCCAGGTCGCCCCACAGCGAGGGCGACATGTAGTCCAGCAGCTTGACGTGGCGCAAAAAGCTACTCTCGGCGCCGGGGGCCATGTGTCGGCCCCACTCAAATTCGCGCTCCTGCTTCCAGAGCGACTGGCCATTGCGACGGTCCAGCGCATAGAAACTCAAAAGCGGACCGCTGCCGGTCCAGAAGCTGCTGGCATAGTAGACGCGCTGTTCGTCGATCGCCGCAAAGCTGTACCACACCGGCGCGTCGATGGTAACATCGACGTCCCATAGAAAACGGCGCTGCTCGATGTCGTAGGCGCCAAATCCGCGGCCCAGCGGCGCCCAGTAGACCACGCCGTCGTAAACCTGAAAGGTATGATGCAGCCATACATAGTTGGGAATGCGATGCTGCAGCTTGCCGTCGGGTGAAAGAAAGAAGGTCCAGCCGGTGTCGCTGGTAAAGATCACCGTGTCCTTGTAGCGCAGGATCAAGGATTGCACGGTATTGCCCGTCTGGAAAGCCCAGCGCTGCGAACCATCCTGCGTATTTACGGCGTAGACATTGCCGTCGTTGGATCCAAAATAGACAGTGTCATCGTCTACAAAGGGCACCGAATTCACTTCGTTCTTCGTCTTGAAGATCCAGCGCATGTAGCCGGATTCGGAATCAAGCGCGTAGAAGTTTCCGTCGCTGGATCCAAAATAGATGACGTCGTCCTTCACCACCGGCGGATTGAAGGAGGTTGCACTATCGCCGCGAAATTGGAGGCGCAGCTTCCAGCGCTGTCCAAGCGGCGGGTAAAGCGAATTGCGCGTGGCGCCGGCGCCATTCTCGCCGCGAAAGACCACCCAGTCGCTCTGCTCCTCGCAGGCCGCAAAAAGCGGCAAGGCACAGAGCAGCGCCAGAGCGCAAGTTCGGGCGACGTCGCGCCGGCGACCAATCGCAGCATTGCCCATCAGTAGTACAGACTCCTCAGCGAAAAGACGCGTCGCAGCCAGGCCCAGAGGCCGCGGCGTTCCTTTTTTTCGATTTGATCGATGCCGCCGCGATAGGCCTGCTCATGCTTTTGCCAGAGTTGCTGGGCCTCGCCGGGCGCAAAGTTCTCACGAAAATTCAATTCGGTGTGCGTGCGACTCATTGCCTCGATCGGCGCAACCTGCTTTGCGTATTCCTGGGGCGTCTGGTGCGGCGCCTTGAGCGGATAGCCCTCGCGCGCCAGTTTCATCAAGGTGTAGGCCATGCGCGAGGCAAGTCCTGGACGACTGTGGCGGCGGCCGCGCAGGGCATGGTAAGACTCGCGCGTAACGCGAAATGTATACAGGCCAAAGAGCGCCAGTGCGGCAAGGATGCCAGCGGCGATGCCAGCCGTGCGCCATGGAAATTTGAACTCCTGCGGCGCAACCGGCTGCGGCTGTTCGTCGATCATTGGGATGATTACATCCTGATTGTTGGGATTGCCAGAGGCCGCTGGCGGAATGGCGTAGGCCGTGGTCTCGAGGTCGACCCAGCCATAGCCTGGCATGAAGACCTCCACCCACGCATGGTGGTGCGCTGTAGTCACCAGGTAGATGTGCTCCGGCGGATAGTTTTGCAGCGGTTTGATTTTCTTGATCAACTCGTAGGCGCCTCGAGCGTGCGCCTGGGTCTGCAAATCGCGAGCGGCAATGTAGCCGTGCACAACGCGCGCCGGCACGCCGGCCATGCGCAGTAAAATGGCCGCGCTGGCCGAAAACTCGGTGCAATCTCCCTTTTTGGTCTGCGTCAGGAATCTACGCAAGGCCGCAGGCGAGGCGTCCTCGGTGAATCCGCTCTCGTAGCGAAGCGCAGAAAAGCTTTTCAGGATTGCCTCGATGCGCTCAAAGTAGCCGTCCTTGCCGGCTACGGCGCGCTGCAGATGAGCGCGAAAGGCGCGTTCGGTTTCTGGATCCAGCTCCAGCTGCAGCTGATCGGCGTAGCGCTGGCGATCCTCCTCGCTGATGCGCGGGATGGTGCGCCAGTCCTCGGGCTGCGAAAGACTGATGCGCGAGACGGCCTTGTAGGACAGGTCAAAGGGATGATAGGCGGTATCCTGTACGGTAGGCAAGATCTCAAAGGGACGAAAGGCAAGCACCCGTTCCTTTAGAGAACTCAAGTAATAGATTTCCACCGGCTGGCGCTTATCGTCGCGGGATGTAATCTGATCCTTCCAGGTTTCCAGCAAACGCAGCGCCGCCAGGGCGTTGAGCGGCTCGCGCTCCGCCGGCGTCGCCGTAAAGCCCTGCTCTCGATCAAAATCGCCCAGATAGCTTTCCGCCGCATAGACTGGATCGACGGGGCTGGCAATGACCATCACCGCGCTTTGCTTGCCCTCGCCGCCGCCCTGCTGTTGAAAATTATTCCACTGGTCCTGAGGGACGCCCTCCAGGCGCGGCTGTTGCGACTGACCTTGTTGTTGCTGCTGTTGTTGCTGACCCTGGCCCTGACCTTGCCGCGGAACATAACCGCCGCCGCCGCCGCCATCGTCGCTTCCCTGCGAAGGATTCTGGTCGTTGAACTGCGGATTGCGCTGCTGTTGTCCGCCAGGTTGCTGTCCCTGACCGCCCTGCCCCTGCTGCGGTCTCCCTCCCTGCTGGCCCTGGCCGCCTTGCTGTCCCTGACCGCGCTGCTGCTGGCCCGGACGCTGTCCATCGGCGCCCTGTCCGCCGCGACCTTCGTCCGGCCGCTGCTCGCGCTCCTGACCCTCGCCCTGATCGCGGCCGCCATCCTGTAGTTCAGACGGATAGCGTTCCTGACGCTCGCCCAGCGGCAGTCCATTTTGCGTATCGCGACCGCCGCCCTGCCCTTGCTCGGGAAGCCCGCCGCTCGATGGCTCATCGCCGCCCAGCTCGCGCGGTTGCGGCGGCGGCTCCTCGCGCAGCTCATTCAGGGCGATCTCATTTTGCACAAAACTGCGCGGCAAGAAAATGGAAATCAACAACAGCGCCGGCAGCGCAATTCCCGTAAAAACAAAGAGCTCGCGACGCTTTTTTTCCCGCGATCGATCGGGAAAAGCCGCCAGATAAACCACAATGGAGTGCGCCAGAAAGCCAACGCCCAGCAGCGCGAAAATAATCTTGATGCGTACAAACAATTCCTCGGCCAGCTCCTCCGCCGATCGCGTGAAGCCCAGCAGCTTGTAAAAGACCAGGGCAAAGAGGAACAGCTCCAGCGCCGAAAGCCAGAGGAAGCGCCGACCGGCAAAGACAAAGAAAGTCCACAGATAGGCAAAAGCGCCGGCGGCGCTGAAAAAGAGCCAGGAGTAGAGGTCGTGATCCGAAATGAAGATGTCAAAGAACAGCAGTACGCCGGCGGCTACCGAGGGTCCCAGAAACCAGCGAAAGCGCGGCGGTCGCAAAAAATAGGCGATGCACATCATCGCCGGCGCCAGCACAAACCAGGCGGCGATGCCCACGTGGTCGTAGGGCACCGGCACCGCCGGCTGCATAATGATCGGCGCGGAAACGACCAGGCCGTAGAGCGCCAGACGCGTAAAGAAAAGCAGATTCTGTTGCATTCGCTCCATGACTGGCCTCCCTCAGAACAACAGCGTACGCAGCGGCTCCTCCAGCAGCGTTCCGCGTCCCGGCGAGCGCGCTGGCGAAACGGCGCCATTGCGACGAAAGATCCATGTTCCCGGCCAGCCAAGCCAGCGCTCCAGCGGCAAAAAACGCACCTCGCGCGGCTTGCTGCGGCCGCCGGTCGGCAATGCGGTGCGAAATACGTGGCAGAGGGCGCCGGGCGTCAGGGCCTGCTCCAGCGAGGGATCAAAGGGCGTGGTGAAGATGAACTTTTCCGCCGCCGTTGGCGCTTGATTCAACCTGGAACGGCTGGCAAAGTTGAGGGCGGAAAGGTCATGCGCCATGCGATCCAGATCGGCATCGCTCTCCACCAGATAGACCTCATCGCTGGTTACGATGCGGAACTGGTACTCCGGTCGCTCGCGACGCAGCACCTGAACGAAACTGAACATCCAGCTCTTAATATAATTGAGATGCATCAACTGTTCGGGCGCGTCGCGATCGCCGGCGGCGAAGTTGCGAAACTCGATGTGCAACAGACGCGACTCTTCGGGGCTGCGCGGGCTGATGCGCGTGATCAGCTCCTGGATGCGAAAGGAGGCCTTCCAGTTGATGTCCTTGAGCCGGTCGCCGGCCTGATATTCGCGCATGTAGTACTTTTCTTCATCCTGCTGGCGCGAGCGTCGACTGCTCTCAAAGGACGCGGTATTGCGCAGGGTAATGGCGGTCTTGCCGGGAAGCAAGGGCGGACGCACCGTAAATTCGCGCTCCTGCGGCAGGCCGGCGCCGGCGCGCGTCAATCCGAACACGTCCTTGATATAGAGCCGACCGCGCACCGCGGCGCGTCCGGCCAGCGGGAAGTAGAGCGGCATCAACAATCCGCCGGGCCGCGAACTGGCGGCTTCTTCATCCACCGGCAGCGAAGCGGCGCGGCCAACATGCAGTTGACCGGTGATTCGAAAATGAAATCGAAAAAAGTAATGCGGACGCGCGTCTCCAAGATGCACGGCCTGGCTGATGTCGTCCAGGCGCGCAAAGATGGCGCCGGAGGATTCCCAGACCGGCTCCAGTCGACTCAAACGAAAGGCCTGCAGACGGCCATCGAAGGCCAGCGCTGCCAGCAGCAGCAGCGCCAGCGCGCCCAGCACAAAGGCGTAGAGATTGTTGCGTGCAAATCCGCTGCCGCTCAGATAGAAGGCGACCAGCAGGAGCAAAGAGCCGGCGAAGGTAAAGGGATAGATGCGATCCATTGCGATGCGCAAGCTATTCCAGATCCTCCGCATTGCATTCATGGCGCTTATGTGCCGTTCAGGCCCGAACTTCTTTGAGGATACGCGCCAGGGCGTCCTGCGGGCTGAGCGCCGGGTCTTCCAGTTCCAGGCGGTGGCAGAGGGTGGCCGGCGCAATCTCTTTGACCAGATCGATTGTCGCGTAGTTCATGCCGCGTACCAGCGCCAGGGCGCGCACAATGCGCGCCAGCTTGATGCCTGAACGCGGACTGCAGCCGGTAATAATTCCGGGATAGCCGCGCGTCTTGCGCACCAGTTGCACAATGTAACGAATCACATCGTTGTTGATGGTCACCGAATCGACCAGTTTCTGCCAGGCCATCAACTCATTGACGTCGGCGACGGCGGCAAAGCCCGTCCAGCTATCTTCCTGTCCGTGCTTCTTGACAATGTTGATCTCTTCTTCTTCCGGAGGATAGCCCATGGAAAGCTGAACCATGAAGCGGTCCAGCTGCGGCGCTGGCAGCGGAAAGAGATGCTGCCCGCGCAGGTTCATCGTTGAAATAATGAAAAAGGGGTCCGGCAGATGATAGGTGCGACCCTCGATGCTGACCACCTGCTCTTCCATTGCCTGAAAGAAGGAGCCCTGGGTCTTTGGCGTCAGCAGATTGATCTCGTCGCAGAGCACAAAGTGAGCAAAGAGCGGACCACGGTTGAACAGATACTGATTTGAATTCAGATCGAAGCGATTGAAGCCCAGAATATCCTGAGGAAGGAGGTCCACCGTACACTGGATGCGCGAGAAGTAGTCGATGGAAACGCCTTCGCTGGTGGTCTCGCTTTTGGGCCACTGGATTGATCCGGCCAGCGCCCGCGCCAGCGAGGTCTTGCCCACGCCGTGCGAATCGGCCAGCATGACATGTCCGCCGGCAATCTTGGCCGCCAGAATGTATTCCAGCTTGCGCACATCAATGGTGATGACTTTGCGGATGTTTTCTACTACGCGCTTGATTCCATCGCTGGCCACGCGGAAGTAAGAAGGGTCTACGGCGGTCGAGCCGGCTTTTGCGTCCATCAGCATCCTCTACGGTTCGGGCCAACCCCGGAAAAGGCCGGCAATACGGCATCGCCGCGCGCTTGCCTGGCGGCAACCTGTTTCAATCGCCCGCGCAGCGGCGCGCAGGACAATGACGGCTGCAGGCCAGCGCTCAGGTCAGAAAAGTCAGGCCTTGCGCGCCGCCAGGTCCGCTTCGCGACGACGACGAAACTGCAGCTCTTCGGCAACCTGACGCATCGCGACCCGAAAATCGCGCAGCGCATCTTCAAATTCGGCCAGGCTGCGCACGCGACTGTGCGGATTCAGTTCGCGATTGGCGCCTGGCGAAAGCAGGCGCTCCAGTTCCTCGATGCTCTCCTGCTTGCGGCGATCGGAAAGGCGCGCACGCAAGGCGGCCTCTGCGCCTGGCGCAGCGTGCGCAAGGCCATGGGCCAGGATATTGGGCGAGATATGCATCAGCAATTGATCGAGATCGCCGCCGGACCACTCCGCCGCTTCATCCAGCGCCGGCAATTGATCGGGATCGCCGGCAGGGCCCGCTCCGCTCAGTCGGCGAAACAACGCAATGCTGTGTTCGCCGGGCCGTTCGGCGCGCCGAAAAAACTCGGCGAGGTCCTTGCCCTCCAGAGCCCGGCAAAGGGCTAATTCGCTCATGCGCAAGAGCCCCTGCACACGACCATCCTTTTCAAGCAAGAAGGGTTCGGTGTTGATCAGAAGATTCAGACCCTCCGCTTCCAGTCGAAAGAGTCCGGGATTCGATTTGGTGAGCGTGTATTGTGGCGTCTTCTTGATTTCGCCGGAGGCGCGAGAGCGCGTTTGCAGCAGGCGAGCGAGGCGTTCGCGCACCCGTCGCAAAGCAAGGTCAAGACGCTCATCGGCAGGCGCCAGCGGCGCAGGCGCATCCTTGCGAGGACGGCGCTGGAAAAGTCTGGAAAAGAAGGACACGCTCCGAGGCTGACCCTGAGCCAGCGCCAGGCAATTACTTCATTTTGTACTTTTTCTTGAAGCGATCGACGCGGCCGGCGGCATCGACGATCTTCTGCTGCCCGGTGTAGAAGGGATGGCAGCTGGCGCAGATTTCCACCTGCAAGTCGCCCTTGGTGGAGCGGGTCTTGTATTCAGCCCCGCAGGCGCAGCGGATGGTCGCTTCTTTGTACTCGGGGTGGATGGCTGCTTTCATAGGAAAGAACAGGAAAACAAGGCCGGGGCCGGGCGTCGACTCTTTTGAGCGCCAAAGACCGGCCTGCCCCTGGACGCGGCCGACGGCAATAGCGCCGCCGGCCGTGGCCATCCGCAGCGGGCCCTCAGACGCTGGGCACGTTCATGCTGGCCAGAAAATCGGCGTTGGTCTTGGTTCCGCGCATACGATCCAGCAGCAGCTCCATGGCCTCCGTCGGCGACATCGGCGAGAGCGCCTTGCGCAGCACAAAGACCTTGTTCAGAACTTCCGGTTCGAGCAACAGCTCCTCTTTGCGCGTGCCGGACTTGTTCAGATCGATTGCCGGATAGATGCGCTTGTCCGCCAGACGGCGGTCGAGGTGGATCTCCATGTTGCCGGTGCCCTTGAATTCCTCAAAAATCACCTCGTCCATTTTGGAGCCGGTATCGATCAGCGCCGTAGCAATGATCGTCAGCGATCCGCCGTGCTCAATGTTGCGCGCGGCGCCAAAGAAGCGCTTGGGCTTATGCAGTGCGTTGGAGTCCACGCCGCCGGAAAGAATCTTGCCGGAGGTGGGGATTACCTGGTTGTAGGCGCGGGCCAGACGGGTAATCGAATCGAGCAGGATCACCACGTCGCGGCCGTGCTCCACCTGGCGCTTGGCCTTCTCGATGACCATCTCCGCCACCTGGACGTGGCGCGAGGCCGGTTCGTCGAAGGTTGAGCTGACCACCTCGCCGCGCACGTTGCGCGCCATGTCGGTCACCTCTTCCGGACGCTCATCAATCAGGAGCACCATCAGGATTACATCGGGACTGTTGGCGGTGATGGCGTTGGCAATGTTCTGCATCAGGATCGTCTTGCCGACGCGCGGCGGCGCAACGATCAGTCCGCGCTGGCCCTTGCCGATGGGCGTAAGCAGATCAATGACGCGGGTATCCAGCTGTCCCGGATTCCACTCCATGCGCAGGCGATCGTCGGGATAGAGCGGCGTCAGGTTATCGAACAGAATGCGTTTGTGGGCTACGTCCGGCGATTCGCCGTTGATCGTATCCACGCGCAGCATGGCGAAGAAGCGTTCCGATTCCTTGGGCGGACGGATCTGTCCGGTGATGGTATCGCCGGTGCGCAGTCCAAAGAGTCGAATCTGCGAGGGACTTACATAGATATCATCCGGGCCTGGCAGGTAGTTGTAGTCCGGGCTGCGCAGAAAGCCGTAGCCCTCGGACAACTTCTCCATAACGCCGGCGGCAAAGACGGCGCCATTCATCTCCGCCTGCTTGCGCAGAATTTCGAAAATGAGATTCTGCTTCTTCATCGCCGACGCTTCGGCGCAGCCCATGGCCTCGGCCATGGAAGTCAGGTCTTCGATCGGCTTGCGCTTCAGTTCGGTTAGATCGATGGGCGGCGGCGGCGGCGCATTGGGATCGCGAGGCTCGCGCGGTTCGCTGCGCTCGCGCAATTCGCGCGGAACTCCGGGGCCGGGCAGACGACGATTGCCGTCGCGATCGCCGCGGTCGCGGTCGCGATGGTCGCGCCGTCCGCGACGATGACGTCCGCCGCGGCTATCGCCATTGTGGCTGGCGCCATTACCGACTTCCGGCGCAATTTCCGCCGACGTATCCTCAGCATCATCCTGTCGGTCATCTACTTGCGATTCTTCGCTTTGCACGTCGCGATTCCTGGATCCCTTGCGGACTGCCATGTTTTCTCCTCTGGTGCGCGCTGCGGCGCGGTGTGAAACGGGAATGTTTGATTCAGTTTGGGGAAGATTCAGCGCTGCCGGCGCGGAAAGCGGCGACCTGCTTATTCAAACGACTTACTCGAACAAATTTGCGATTGAAATGGATTGCGGCCGGATGGCAGGCGAATCTGCCGCCATTGCAATGATAAATGCAAAGATGTCAATGACATTTGTCGGAAAAGTAACGCGCCAGACCAGGCGCTTCATCTAGAAGCGAACAAAAGCTCGCGGATTCACCGGACGATCGTTCTTGATCACTTCAAAGTGCAGGTGCGGTCCGGTAGAACGTCCGGTATTTCCGGACACGCCGATTACGGCGCCGGCCGCCACAAATTGACCGGCGCGTACGCTCAGTCGGCTGAGGTGTGCATAGAGCGTCTTGTAGCCGCCCTCATGCCGAATCAGAACGACGTTGCCGTAGCCGCCCAGGCTGCCCACATACATCACCTGACCTTCGCGCGCCGCGCGCACCGAAGCGTAAGCGATGCCAATATCGATGCCGGAATGCAGCGACCAGTTGCCAAGCAGCGGATCGCGGCGATAGCCAAAGCCGCTGGTCAAACGACCCCAGGCAGGCTTGAACCAGATCGGCGGAGGCGTAGGAATACGTGCGTTGGGCAGAAAGATGCGCGCGCCCGGCTCGATCATGTCCAGATCGCCCAGCTCGGCGTTGTCAGCAATGATGTCTTCCAGTTTCACCTGGTAGCGTTGAGCAATATCTGCCAGACGATCGCCGGCCTTGAACTTGTAGAGCAAGCCTGGACGATCCGGAATCAGCAGCTTCTGGCCTGGCTTGAGCGCAGCGCCAGCGTCCAGACCGCTGGAGACTGCAACCAGAGCGGCCGGCACACGATAACGAATGGCAACCGAGGACAGGGTGTCGCCGGCGCGCACGGTATACTCAATCAACTTGACCTGACCGCTTTGACGGCTGCGCTCTTCTTCGATGTGCAGCAGACGGGCCTTCACCTCTTCCGTACGCTGCTCCAGCTCCTGGTAGCGTCCCTCGGCTTCCAGCTTCTGCAGCTCGCTGATGTCGGCGATGGGATCAGCCTGTCCGGCGCTGGCCACAATGTTAAAGAAAAGAAAACCAATTCCAGCCAGGGCCAGAGCGCCCAGCAGCCCGCGACGATGGCTGCGTTTGAAGAGCTCGACGCGGCCAACGATGGGGAACCGCCGTCCGGGAAAGGAGTAGAGGAAGGCGCCCCCGCCCAGATGCATCAATGAGACGCGCCCCTGCAGATTCAGGATGCGGCGACCTTGCTTGTTCTTAAAACGACGCTGGTACATGGCCGATCAGGCGGCGAGGCCCCTCTTGTATCCTCGGAAGCTATGGAAGGCGGACACAGGCTTTTTCCGGTTCCTTATTTCTCGGGCAGGCTTTTCAGGCCGCCGTACGATTCCTCGATCACCTTTTTCACGTCCTTTTTCTGGCCGCCGGTGATATTGATCTGACCCTGGGCGACAACGCCCGGCTGGATATAGAGCGTGGGCGCATTGATATCGCCCAGCAGTTTGCCTGACTTTTCCAGGCGGACTTCGTTTTCGGCGGCGATATTGCCAATCATGGTTCCGGCAATGACCACGTCTTTGGCGGCTATGTTGGTTTTGACTTTGCCCGTTTCACCGACTACCAGGGCGTCCTCAGTCTTGATTTCGCCCTCAAACTTGCCGTCGATTTTCAGCGAGCCAGAGATGTAGAATTTGCCCTCGAAAATGGAGCCAGGGCCGATGACGCTGTTCATCTGGTCGCTTTTGATCGCCATGAAGGGCATAGGGCGGCCCGGGGCGCATGGGCGGCAAATCCTTTTTGTCCGTCGGCCGGGCCGACGAATTTGCCGCTCGCTCCCGGGGACAGGGTTGCAAAAAAATGCTCGTTTGTTCGTGTTTTTCGCGACCGGCAAGCGGCAGCTCAGCCGTTATTTTTGCTGGCTTCGCGACCTTCCCTGACAAGGCTGACCGCTCGACGCGGGGGCCGGGAATGGGTGCAAGCTCTAAGAAACACTTCGATTGGTACCGGGGCCTGGAATACATCGGCCTTGCGGTCTTTCTCTCGGCCAACCTGCTGACCTTCTATCTGGCGACGGCCGCCGGCTGGAGCCAGCGTGGAATCTGGTGGCAGGCGCCGCTGGCGTTGTTTCTGGGCTGGATTGGCGCCGATTTTTTGGTCGGACTGGTACACTGGCTCTTCGACAACTATTTCAACGAACGCACTCTGTTTTTTGGCCCGCGGGTGGTGCAGCCTTTTCGCTCGCACCACAGCGATCCCACAGACATCACGCGGCACTCGCTTGGCGAATTGCTGGGCAACTCGGCGATCCTTGGAACGCCCCTGCAGTTCCTGCTGGCCTGGGAAGCGGAATCGAATCCAGCGCTGGTCCTGGGCTGCAATTGTATGGCTTTCTTTGGCGTTTGCGCCAACGTCTTTCACAGCTGGTCGCATACCAAAGGAATCTCCGGCTGGCGCCGACTCCTGCAACGTTCGGGCCTTGTGCTCGAAGCAGAGAACCATGATGTGCACCACACGGCGCCGCACGACAGCTATTACTGCGTTTGTTCAGGATTCATGAATCCAATCCTCGGCTGGCTGCATTTTTTTCCAATGGTTGAATGGATCATTGAGCGAGTTACTGGCATCGCGCCGATGCACCGACGCGGGGCAGCCGACACGGCGACGGTCAATCAGACGCCCTGAACGCCGGCCGATTGGTTCAGCTCGGCGATTCGCTTAACGCTGGTAGTCCGGCGGCAGGTCGAGCGGACGTCGGCGGCCGTCCTGCAGCGTCTGTGAAAGCAGCTCCATATTGCGTCGGGCGCGCATGCTCTGCTCGGCGCGTCCGCTGGCGATGATCTCGCGCAGCACCGACTGCGCCTCGCGGTACTGCTGGCGACGCACCAGCGCCATAGCTCGCTCTTCAAGCAACGCCGGCAAATCCAGACTGTCCAATCTGCTCTTCAAGAAGCCAATGCGTTCGCGAATCGCTGGCTGATCAATGCGCACCAATCGGTAGTATTCGCGTTCCATGGCCTCGTCTTCGCGCGAAAGCAACTGACGCTTGATTTCGAAAATTCGCCGCTCCAGAGCGACCAGTGCATCGCGCTCCTTCTGCCAGTCTGCGCGCAGGCGCTCAAAGACGGCCCGCGCGTTGTCGAGGGCCGCTTCCTCCGCCGCGCTACGTTGCCAGCGGCGCTGGATCGCAGCCAGATTGCGCTGCATACGGTATTCGCCGGATCGCAGGTCGCTGCGCATGCGCAAGTCATCGGTCTGCGATTCTCGCGCCGCTGATTGGGCGCTCAAGCGCGAGTATTGCGCGGCAGCCTCTTCATAGCAGCCAACGCGCCGAAAGCAAAGGTCGGCCAGCTCCAGCGACATCTCATCGCGTCGCTTTTCGTCCTGACTCATCTGGAGAAATTCACGGTAGGCCTGAACGGCGCGAATGTAGTTGCGCGCATCGGTGTAGAGACCGGCCAGTCGGACATAGTGCTCCGGCAGGTTATCTGGCGCAGCCGGCTGCGCCCGGGCCAGCTGCAGGTAGCGCTCCTGGTAAGCGATGGCTTGCTCTACCAGACGGCTGGAGCGGCACTCCTCAGTCATCAGATCAAGATACTTCAGGTTCTCAGGATCAATCACCAGCGCCAGCTCCAGAAACATTCGATAGCCGACAAAGTTGGTGAAGGTCGTGCGTTCTTCGCCCAGCTGGTTTCCGGCGCCGCGGTAGTAGCTGGAGCGATTGAGGATACGCTGCAGCGTTCGATTGTCGCTTTCCAGTCGGCGGGCAAGCAGAGCAAGATGGTAGGCGACCAGCCCCTCGCGCTCGCTCTTGGCGCGGTGGTAGGCGGCATAGGGACCAAGTCGAATCTGCTCCAGCGCAGCCTGCGCCGCCTGCAGACGCGTCTGAAGCGCGTCGCGGCTTGCGCGCGCCGCTGCCGGATCGCCGGCGCGACCGCGTAGCTGAGCTGACTCGCTGACAAAGATAGCGCGCTCCGCGGCCTGTAGATCAAGCTGCAACTGCAGGTACGCCTGTAACAGGGGACGCACTTGCTGTCCGGCGGCGCGCTCGGCGGGATCGGCGATTTGCGCCAGGCGATCCGGATCGCCAAAGGTGCGCGCCATCAGCTGGTACCGCTGGTCTTGTTGCTGCGCATCGGGCGCTGCCTCCCAGGGCTGTTCGCGACCGCTGAAACGCAAAGCCATCAGATATTCGGCCAGAGACTGCTCGGGGTCATCCTGCACCTCGTAGACCCGCGCCAGAATGACATGCAGTCGAAACAGGTAGGGATACTCGCCCAGGAACTGGATCTGTCCGTACTTGCGCGACTGTAAAAGAGCGATCAGGCGCGCGATGTCCTCGTCCATATCCTGAACGCCGCGCGCCGCACGATTGCGTTCGTCCTGGATCAAGCGATCGCGAACAAATTGTCCGGTATAGAGCTGTACCTGAGCGCGGGCGCGCTCCGCAATGCCCGGCAGGTCGGGGTCCGGCTCATTGAGCTGGCGCTCCAGCTCATCAATGGCTGCAGGGTCGATCACGGCCTGAGGCGGCTGGTAGACGGCAGCGGTCTGCGCGCCAAGGCGAGCGGCAAGAAAGGCCGAGCCGCTCGCAAAGCACAGCGACGCCAGGGCCAGGCCGGCAGGCAGCCGCTTAAGGTTCTGGAGGCGCATGTTCTACTATCGGCCAACTGGCCCGGCGCCTGAGCCTTGCGCGGCCCTGACGGCAGCTTCAAATGAGTCCTAATTTTGATGCATCTGCTGCAGACTGGAATGATCGCCAAAGATCTTGCCGCTGCTGAGGGCCGCTTCCCTTCCGCGTAGATACTCATAGAGCAGAAGGGTGTTCATCAAAAGCAGCATGCGACGCGCCGGATCGGCGCTGGCGTTTCCGCGCTCATAGTTGGCTTCCGATCCCTTCATGCGCGCCTCCCACTGGCAAGCCAGCGTCTTTATTAGACGAAGAGAGGATCGCCTGGTCGTGGCGTATTTTTCTCGCCCAGCGCCGCCGTGGAGCTGCCGGCGACCTGGCCCACGCGCTGGCGAAAATCGTGCAAAATGTTCATGAAATAGATGTAGGCGTCGTAGGCCGTAGGATAAGGCCGAAAATAGGAGTGAACGCGGCCATCGTCGCGCTTCTTGATGCTCATATAATAGAAAAGATCCGCCACCTGCAGGAGCCGGAAGGCGCGCAGCAGACTGGGATCGCCGCTGGCCTTGACCGCTGATTCCAGATCATAGAGAGCGCGCACCGCCTCGCGCTGCATGCTGCAGCCAAGCCAGGCGGAAGCGTCGCGCTCGTTGTCCGCCCAGGAACTCCAGTGCTGCGCCGAGACCTCGCCTACAGCTGGCAACTCGGCTGCGGCCTCGCTGATGGTTCGAAAACGGAAGACTGGATTCTTGAGTGTCAGCGCCGGCAGGGCGCGCAGAAACTCAAAGATCCCGCTATCGGCCCACTGGTGCTCGCCAAAGGTCTCCATGTCCATAAACAGATTCAGACAATCGGCAGCGCCGGAATTGGCATGGAGCCAGCCGGCAAAGCGAGCGGCGGTCAGCGGATACTCCGCCCAGTCCTTTTGCGAAAAACGAAAGGCGATATCATCGCTCAGCCGGTAGTTGCGCAGCATCACTCTGGCGCCGGGCAGCCCCTCCACCGAGTAAACGTAGTTTGCGCTGCGCCAGCCCAGCAGCTGATCGGCGCCCTCGGCAATGGTAACCGGAAAGCCCATATTTGCCGCCTGACGGGCAAACTCGCTGCACCACAGCAGCTCCGTATTGCGCAGCGCAGTCGGTTTGAGGCCAAATTCGCGCTCTACCATTGCGCTGTGCTCTTCGACCTGTGCGCGAAATTCGCCCGGAGAAACCAGCGCCGCCAGCGAATGGTAGTAGGTCTCGGCCAGTATTTCAACGCCGCCGGCTGCGGCCAGAGCGCCGAAGGCATCCATTGTGTCGGGCGCCCACTGTTTGAGCTGCTCTACGAAAACCCCGGTCAGCGAGATGGTGAAGCGAAAATCTTTGCCAAGGTCTCGTTGCAGTTGCCGCAGAATTGCCAGCGTTGGCCGATAGCAGCGCAAATCGACGCGATGACTGATCTCGCGATTGCGGGCATCATCCAGGTAAAAAGGGCTGTGTCCAATTTCAAAAAAATTGTAAGGACGCAGACGCGGCGGCTGATGGGCTTCCAGATAAAGGCAAACCGCGGGCATGGATGCACCCTTGTCGCCGCCGGTCCGGGTCGCAGGCAACTTCATTTTTTCCAATGCTGTCAGGAACTCAAGGAAAGAGTTCGGAATCACTTGCGCCCCGCAAAGCTACGCAGCCGTGCTGACCCATTGACAGTCCGTACTATTGCCGGGGGCCAGATCTATGATCCACTATGAGTTGCAAGCAGGCAGTCCCTTTCCACGCGGACCGCGGTGGACGACGAATGGATTGAATCTTGCCGTCTATTCAGCGGAAGCGGAAGCGCTGGAGCTCTGCATTTACGAAAACGAGGCGGCCACGACCCCGGAATGGCGAGCCCTGATCCCATGGCGCACGCATGGCGTGTTCCATTGTGAAATCCTCGGCCTGCGTCCCGGCCGCTGCTACGGACTGCGCGCCCATGGCGCCTACGATCCTGCGCATGGACTGCGCTTCAACGCCGCCAAGCTGCTGCTTGATCCTTATGCGCGCGCTGTCGCTCGTTATGATGTGATCGACGACGCCCTCTTTGGTTACAGAAGATTTCACGCCGACGGCGACTTGCACCGCGACGATCGTGATAGCGGCGCCATCGCACCGCTGGGAGTTCTGATCGACGACCAGTTCGACTGGCAGGGAATGCAGCCGCCGCAGGTTCCCTGGGGCGACACGATCATCTACGAGGCCCATGTCAGCGGATTGACAATCCAGCACCCCGCGCTGCCGCCAGAGCAGCGCGGCTGTTATGCTGGATTGGGCCATCCGGCAATGATCGAGTATTTCAAATCGCTGTCGATTACCGCTGTCGAGTTGCTGCCCGTGCATCAGCACTTTACCGAGCCATTTCTGAGCTGGCGCAAACGCCGCAACTACTGGGGCTATTCAACTCTTGGCTTCTTTGCTCCGGACCGTCGCTTTGCCCGAAACGGCAGCAGCGCACAGGAGGCGGTGATCGAATTCAAAACCATGGTGCGCAACCTGCACAAGGCTGGCATCGAAGTGATACTGGATGTAGTCTACAATCACAGCTGCGAGGGCGACCAGCTGGGGCCCACGCTTTCCCTGCGCGGTCTGGATAATCGCAGCTACTATCATCTGCGACACGACACGCCGCGCTTCTACGCCGATCACACCGGCTGCGGCAACGCCCTGCGCATGAGTTCGCCGCCAATGTTGCAGCTGTGCATGGACAGCCTGCGCTACTGGGCGCGGGAGATGCAGATCGACGGCTTCCGCTTTGATCTGGCGACCACGATGCTGCGCGGCGACCATGGCGAGGCTTCGCCCTTCCTCCAAACCCTCGCCCAGGATCCGGAACTCAGTCGCTGCAAGATGATTGCCGAGCCCTGGGATCTTGGCCGCGACGGCCACCGTACCGGCCGCTTTCCGGCGCCCTGGTCGGAGTGGAATGACTCCTATCGCGACGGCGTGCGGCGCTTCTGGCGCCGCGACCGACAGAGTCTGGGCGGCTTTGTCACCCGCCTGGCCGGCTCCAGCGATCTGTTTGAATCCGGTCAGCGCCGCCCGCATGCCTCGGTGAATTTCATCTGCGCCCACGACGGCTTCACGCTTGCCGATCTGGTCTCCTACAATTCCAAACACAATGAGGCCAATGGCGAAGAAAACCGCGACGGCACGGAACACAATCTCAGCTGGAATTGTGGCGTGGAAGGTCCCAGCGATGATGCGCACATTCTCGAGCGTCGTCGCCGCAGCCTGCGCGGTCTGATTGCCAGCCTGGCCTTTTCGCTGGGAGCGCCCATGCTTGCCGCCGGCGACGAGCGCGGACGCAGCCAGCAGGGCAATAACAACGCCTACTGCCAGGACAATGAGATCTCATTTCTGGACTGGGATCCGGCCGCCTGCGATAGCGAACTGCTGCAATGGACGCGCCGTTGCTTCAAGTTGCGCAGACGTCTGCAACTCTATCGCGCTGACGCCTTCCTGCCGCCCGAGCCGGATTCCGCCAGCTCACACTGGATTTCGCTGCGCGGTGATCCGCTTTCAGAACGGGAGTGGAAGATGCCGCAGCTCTTTGCCTTTGGCGCTCTTTTTCCCGCGACTCAGAACGATCCCGAACTGTTGCTACTGTTCAATGCTGCGCGACGAAGGGCGCCCTTTCGGTTGCCGGGCGATCGCCAGTGGCTTGTATGCCTGGATAGCGCCGCGCCCAGCAATGGCGCTACGGCGCCCGCGGCGGACGGATTTTATCGCCTGGCAGGCTACAGCGTTGCAGCTTTGCTGGCCGGCGAGAGCGCTGCGGCGATCATCCAGGAGGTGAAGAGTGCCGGCACATAGCCTACGCTACCAGACGCAACTTGAGGCTCTGTCCTTTCTTACCGGACTGGAGCGTTGCTATGTTGATTTCTACGGGAACGTGATCCAGCTGGAAACGGAGACCTGTGCTGCGCTGCTGGCAGCGCTGGGCGCGCCTGCTTCCAGCGAACAGATCGCCGCACAATCAATCGCCAGTCTGCTGGAAGAACGGCTGCACCCGCCGGCCGTGGTGATCTGGATCGAAGAGGATAGCAGCTTCACTTTGCGGATTCCGGGTCTCTCACGCCGCGAATGGTCCAGCCCGAAACTGGAGCTGGAACTGATCGATTCCGTCGGACACACGCTCAGCGTCGCTGTAGAGGTTCAGGCGCTGCCAGACCAGGCCTGGATGTGGCGGCGCATCGAAAGCCGCGAACCGCCAGCGCTGCTGCAGGCCGCAGCCGACGATGCAACGGCCTTCCTGGAAGCGATGCGACGCCTGCATCCAGAAGCGACAATGATGCAGCTCCACGGTCGCCTGGCCTTGCAGCCTGATCTCTACCAGGCTCGCTTGCAGCTGAATGGGGAGACTCGACAATTTCGCGCACTGGCGGCGCCAGGACGTTGCCGTCGGCCCGCTGGATTTCAGGCGCCGCAGAATGGTCTGATGGCTCAATTGTATGCGCTGCGCAGCGAAGCAAATATGGGCATCGGCGACTTTACGGATGCTGCCGAGCTGGCCGCGCTCTCTGCGGCACAGGGCCTGCGAGCGCTGATGATTTCTCCAGTGCACGCTCTCTTTCCCGGTAATCCAGCGGCGCGCAGCCCCTACTCCCCTTCCAGCCGACTGTTCTTGAACATCCTGCATCTGAGGCCAGAGGAGCTGGTCGAATGGGATCTGGAGGAGAGCGCGCGGCAATGGCGCGGCTCTCCGGGCATGCAGGCCTGGCTGCAACGCGAGAAGCAAAGCGTGGAGATCGATTATCCGGCGGTGGCCGAAAAGAAAATGGAATTGCTGCGTCGATTGCATGAATGCTTCCGCAGCTCTCCCGCCAGCGCCGTTGTAGAGCGGCGGCAGAGTTTTGAGCAGTACCGCAAGGCAAGCCATGGCTCTTTGCAACGTCAGGCAACCTACGACGCGCTCTATGCCTATTTTGCGCGCGATCGTCGTTACGGCTTTCGACAGTGGCCCGCCGCCTACCAGCGGCCCGACGCCGAGGCGGTAGGCGCCTTCTCCGCACAGTATGCTGCGGAGATTGAGCTTTATGAGTACCTGCACTGGAATGCATCGTTGCAGTTTGAATCATGCGCCCGCCGCTGCAGCGAACAGGGTTCAGCCTTGATCGCCGATCTGGCCGTAGGCGTGGAGCCTGGCGGCGCTGATGTTTGGTCAAATCCAGATTGGTTCATCGACGGCGTCCATATTGGCGCGCCGCCCGATCCTTTTGCGGCGGAGGGCCAGAACTGGGGGCTGGCGCCGCTTTCGCCGCTGGCCCTGCGTCGCCAGTGCTGGCAGCCGGCCCTGGCTCTATTTCAAAACAACATGCCGCACCGCGGTTTTGCGCGCATCGATCACGTGATGGGCCTGGCCCGGCTGTATTGCACTCCGGCCGGCGAATCGGCGCGCGCCGGGGCCTACGTGCGCTACGACTTTGAGGCGATGCTGGCGGCGCTCAGTCTGGCCTGCGAGCGCCGCGAAGGCGGCGCAATCGGCGAAGACCTGGGCAATGCGCCAGACTGGCTGCGCGCTCGCCTGGTGCAGGCCGGCGTCTACTCCTGGAAGGTCTATTTCTTCGAACGCGCTGCCGATGGCGATTTTGCCAGTACACAGGACTACGCGCCTCGATCCGTTGCCACCTTGAATACGCACGATCTTGCTACACTGACTGGCTGGTGGACAGGGGACGATCTCGATGATCGACTGCGCCGCGGGTTGCTGAGTCCGGATCAGCACGAAGAGGAAAGACTGCAACGTAGCGACGAACGCGAACGCTTGCTGCGCAGTCTGGAACGCGAGGGTTTGCTGGACGAAGAGCGGCGGGCGCGCCTGGAGGATTGTGATCCTCATACTTTACTGCAGCTGGGCCTGGCCTTGCTGGCCAGATCGTCCTCCGAGCTGCGACTGATTTCGCTGCATGACCTGCTTTGCGAGGCCTTGCAGCCAAATCTGCCGGGCACGGTTGATCAGTATCCAAACTGGAAAATGCGTTACTCGAGCAGTGCAGCGGATGCGCTGCAGACGTCGGAGACAGTATTGCGCTTAAAGGAATTCAGCGAAAGCCGGGAACCCTCGGACGAATGACGGCCTGTTTCCCTGGGCCCGGGCCATAAAAAAAGCTCCGACCCGGAGGTCGGAGCTTTCAGAAGCCATGCTCTGATCGCGAAGATCAGACTGTTGCTTACCTGAGCAACTGCAGCACGGATTGTGGCCGCAAGTTGGCCTGGGCCAGCATCGCCGTTCCGGATTGAACGAGAATCTGGTTCTTGGTGAAGGCCACAGATTCTTCGGCCATGTCCGTATCGCGAATGCGAGACTCAGAGGCCTGTAGGTTTTCGTAAGCGACCATCAATCCCTTGGCGGTATGCTCGAGGCGATTGTAATATGCGCCAAGGTCTGCACGCTGCTTATTGATTCGCATCAATGCATCGTCCAGAACGCCGAGCGCTTCATTCGCGAACTCCGCTGTAGACAGGGTCAAAAGAGAACCGTCTGCGTGCTTCAGATTCAACGACTTGGCGGTCATCGTGGAGATGTACACGCGTTCGCGCTGATGCTGATTTGCGCCGACATGGAACCACATCGACGAGACGCGCGATCCGCGGGCAAAATCGCCTTGCAGCAGATTCATTTTATTGAATTCCGCCTGCGATGCGATGCGGTCGACTTCGTCGATGAGCTGAGAAACTTCCACCTGGATCATCTGGCGATCCTGGGCGGTGTAGATGCCGTTCGAGGATTGAACTCCCAGAACGCGAACTCGTTGCAGGATGTCAGCAACCTCTTGCAGATAGCCTTCCGTCGTCTGAATCAACGACATGCCATCTTCAGTGTTGCGGGCCGCCTGACGGAGACCGCGGATCTGAGCGCGCATCTTTTCGGATACGGCCAATCCCGAAGCGTCGTCGCCGGCGCGGTTGATCCGCATACCGGACGACAGTTTTTCCATGTTCCGATCAACGTCCCAATGCTGGAACTTCAGAACACGGTGCGAGTTAATCGCCGAAAGGTTATGGTTGATGATCATCCAGTTTCCTCCGTGAAACCGAGCTCACTCAATACGGGCGTCCATGCCCGTGCAGCCTGAGGCTACGTTTCATAATCGTGGAAAGGAGGCCTCGGTATGAGAGGGGGCGCCCATTTTTTGCCGCGCCGGTCGGCTTTTGCCGCTCGGCGGGAAGCGCAGATGGGAGCAGTTTTTTTCAGGCTTCGTCAAATTTTTCGCAGCGAGGCGTTAAGCTGCGAAGGCGCTACTTGAGCTTCCGGAATTGAGCCAGCGGATCGGCAATGAAGGAAATCTGAACGCCGAAGAATTCGTCCATTACCACCAGGCGGCCCCGGCCAAAAAAGCGATCGTTAACCAGCAGATCCACCTCATCGCCGACGTTCTTGTCCAGCTCGACAATCGATCCTTCGCCAAGCATCAACACGTCTTTGATGAACATCTGCGTGCGGCCAAGTTCTACGGTGAAGCGCAGCGATACATCAAGCAGCAGCTCTACGTTGTCGCTGCGGCCGCCGCCTTCGCCGCCGCCGGGGCTTGGGCCGCCCCCTCCCCCGCCACCGGGAGCTGCGGCGCGACGCGAAGGCGGCGGGCTAACAGCGCCGGCCAGCGCACTGAGGGCGTCGGCATCAAGGCCCATAGATGGAGAGTCTCCGCCGCCAAGCAGCGAATCAAGATTCAGGTCGCCCGCGCCGGAATCGCCGCCTCCGCCTGCGCCGCCGGAGGCCGGCGCATCGGGTGCAGGGGGGGCATCGCTCATTCCGAGCAGCTGATCTATCTCGTCCTGCGAGAGGCTTCCGCCGCTTTCCGCCATAGCTTGATTATCGACCGTGGCGCTGAGAGACCGATACAATACTGGAATGGCCGTACGCGCTCTGCCAGTCTGGCTTGCCGCAATTGGGGCAGCGACCAGAAATCTTGCTGCCAGGCTGTGGCATCGGCTCCGGGGCGCGGCGCTGCTGAGCATTCAGACGCTGCACTGGGGTCTCAGACAGCTTTTTGAGCGCGCCACAGACCGACCAACGCTGAGCATCACAGCGCCCGAAAATTTACGAATTCAGGGCGAGCGATGGCTGGGCGCAGCGCCGCTGCAATGGATCGCCCGGAGCAGCGAAGACGCCAGAAGCGTCACAGTGGCGGGACAGAGCGGCGACCTGCGCGCGGCGCCGGAGCGCTGGTTATTGGGAACGACCACCGCAATGGTGCAACGGGCGCTGCAGCGCGGATCCTGGCGCCAGCAGGGACGCCGACCGCCTGGCGCTGTTGAGCAGCTCGCGGCGCTATTCGACCCGCTGACGCTGAGCGCGGACTCTGGCGGCATGCTGCAGGCGGCAGCTCTGCTGCGCAGCTATGAACTGAGTCGAGGATTTCGACTGAGGCGCGCCGTTGCTTTTTCGCTGCAGTTAGGCGGCGCCCGGCTGGAAGAGCTGCTGCCGCCGCCGCTTTCCATTCCGCGCGTTGCCAGGCCAGATCAGCGTTTTCGCGCGTGGCTGACGCTGGCGCGCGACGGCGGAGAGTTACTACCAGGGGACGACAGCGCCGCCGAGCCAGGGGCCGAGAAGGCGGTTTGCTGGCTATTTCTGCCAGCCCTGTCGCTGCAGGGTAATGCGCTGCGCCCGGGCTACTACCTGCGCCCGCTTCCGCAGGCTACCAGCCCAAAGCCTGGCTTCAGCGCTCGCGGGCTGATCCTTCGGCTGGAGAATCCCGAGCGGCATCGCCTGGGTTTTTCTATGCTGGGCGGCGCTTCGCGGCGACGCAGTCCGCCCTCCTTTTTTTCCCGGGAGCTGTTCTTCTTTGCGCCGGACCTCGCCGAGGCTCGCCTGCGCAGCCTGCAATTTCAGCGAAGCGCTCCGCTGAATCGACTCTATCAGTTCACGCCGCCATCGCCGCAACAGGCCAGCCTTCTGAACCGCTGGCTGGCAGCCGCCGGCATTCCCGCGCCCCTGCAATGGGAATCACTGTGGTTTGCATCTTATCTGGACTTCCTGATTGTCTCCGCAGCGGAGCCTGCCCTCGCGGAGCAGGAAAGTCGAAGGCCGCCGGCCCGCCCCCGGCTTCCGGCCGGCGAATGATATTCGACATCATCGCCCAGCCCTTGATGATGGAGGCGTGAGCGACTTCTTCGAGACCATCGGCCAGGTCTGGCGCGGCGCAGTGCGCCTGGGCGAAACCGCCGGCGCTCTGGCCGGAACCGGATTGGAATGGCTGCTGGGCGATCGACCGCCGGCGCCTGCATTGTTGCGCAAGACCTTTGAACGTCTGGGCGCTACCTATATCAAGCTTGGCCAGTTCATTGCTTCGAGTCCATCGCTCTTCCCGCCCGAATACGTGAACGAGTTTCAGAAGTGCCTGGATCAGACCGCACCCATTCCCTTTCGAGTCGTGGAGCGCACGATTCAAGCAGAGCTGGGCCGTCCGCTGGCCGATTGCTTTGCCAGCATTGAACAAGAGCCGCTGGCCTCGGCCTCCATCGCTCAGGTCCACGCAGCGCGTCTGCACAATGGACTGGATGTGGTCCTCAAGGTGCAAAAGCCTGGAGTCTCCGACGTACTCAGCGCCGATTTGAACTTTCTCTATATCGCAGCTGCAATTCTGGAGCGGCTGGCGCCTGCTTTTGCACGGACCTCGCTTTCCGGCATCATTCAAGATGTTCAGGAAACCATGCTTCAAGAGTGCGATTTCCTGCTGGAGGCGCGCAACATTGAACTCTTTCGAGATTTTCTGGAACAGGCTGCTATTGATAGCGCCGCAGCGCCGCGCGTTTACCACGAATTCACAACCAGTCGCCTGCTGACCATGGAACGCTTTTTTGGTTCAGCATTGACCGATCTTGAGTCGCTGCGGCGCGTTTCGCCCAATCCAGAGGCCACGCTGATTTCTGCGCTCAATACGTGGTTTGCCAGCCTGACCATGTGCCAGTTCTTCCACGCCGACGTTCACGCCGGCAATCTTCTGGCGCTGGAGGATGGTCGCGTTGGGTTCATCGACTTTGGCATTGTCGGTCATATACGCCGCGAAACCTGGCTGGCCATGAATGATCTGATGCAGGCCATGAGCGCCGAGGACTACCGCGCAATGGCTGCGGCCCTGAGCGCAATCGGCGCCGCCGATGAGAAAGTCGATGTCGATCGCTTTGGCGCCGATCTGAAAGAAATGTTTTCTGGCCTGAACCGCATGGCGGAGGCGGCGCTGGCCAGCGGCATGCGCATGGCGCCCGACGAAGGCGAATTGAACCGCACCTTGATTCAGATGGTGGAGATTGGCGAGCGACACGGCATTCGCTTTCCCCGTGAATTTGCGCTGCTATTCAAACAAATTCTGTACTTCGATCGCTACATTCGCCTGCTGGCGCCAGAGATGGATCTCTTTGCCGACCCGCGCCTGGAGCGACTTCCACAGAGTCCCGGCTAGAGCGGCGCCACAACGCGGACCGTACTATCAATCTATTGCTGGAAATCCGCCGGCGCTATGCAGCTCGCGATCGAGGGCGCGCGCCAGGGCCAGCAGGGCCTTGCCGCGGTGACTGCGCTGATCCTTTTCTTCTGGACTGAGTTCGGCGTAGCTTCGTCCGCTTTCCGGATCCTGAAAGATTGAATCGTAGCCAAAGCCGCCCTCGCCGCGCTCCTCGGTAAGAATTTTACCTTCGGTGCTGGCTTCGAAGACAATGGGAGCGCGACCGGGAATGGCCAGGGCCAGAGCGCAGACAAAGTGCGCCTGCCTTCGCCCTTCCGGCACCGTCTGCAATTCGCTGAGCAGCAGCCGGCGACGTCCTGCATCATCCAGGCCCGGACCGCCATAGCGTGCGCTGCGTACGCCGGGCGCCCCGCCAAGCGCTTCCACCGCAAGCCCGCTATCATCGGCCAGCGTTGGAAGGCCGGAAGCCGCAGCAAAGGCCTCGGCTTTGAGAATGGCATTGCCGGCAAAATTTGGCGCCGCTTCGTCAACGACCAGTCGCAAGCCGCGCTCTTCTGGCGTATGGATCTGCAAACCTGCAGATCCCAGGATGCGGTTGAATTCGCGCAGTTTGCCGCTGTTGGCGCTGGCCAGAAGCACGCCCGACTTGCTCAATTCTTCTCGCAGATGGCGAAACAAAGCGGCCTCAATGTGTAGAAGCCTGAGCGGCTTCCTCGACGCTGCGATGGATGGGGAACACTCGATCGACCATGGTCAGGCGAAAAAGATCAAGCACCTCTCCAGGACGAATGATCAAGCGCACCTCGCCGTTCATTCTGGCGATCCTGCGCTTGACCGCGATCAGCACGCCCAGCGCCGAACTGCAGATATAGGCGACGCCGGACAGATCAATTACAAAGCTGCGCTCTTCGCCGCCGACCAATTCGTCGAGGGCTTTCTCCAGACGCTCGGTATCGCCCATCTGGATCTTGCCGGCCAGCGTGAGCACGATTGCTCGACCATGTTTACTTTTCTGCGGGGCGTCCATGCGTTCAATCGAATGCTTCTTCCCTGAGCAGCAAGCTCAGGATTGTAACAGTCAGCACGCCATTCTTTTTTAGTGCGGCGGCAGCGGCGTTGGCGGTCGCTCCGGTGGTAAATACGTCCTCCAGCAGCAGATAGCGTCGACAGTCCTGGAGCTGGCGACCCTTACAATCCAGGGTCCCGCGCAGCGCCAGGAAGCGATCGCCAAAATTGCGGCTGCTCTGGCGACCGCCGGAGCGTTTGCACAGATCGCCGCCACAGGGCAGGCCGAGGGCCTGCGCCAGGAAGCGCGCCGGATCCGCGCAGGGCTGGTACGCCCGCTTTTGCCAGCCCGCGCGCCCGGACTCGATCCAGCCAATCCTGTCAAAGCGCAGTTTCCCAAGCCGAGCCTGGATCGTTTGCAGACCGGGTTGGAAGGCGCGCCACGCGCCCCGGTCATTGTCGAATTTCCAGCGGTGCAAAAGACGCCTCCAGGCCGCACTCATTCGATACAGGCTCAGGTGAGAATCGAAACTGCGGACACGGCCATTGCAGAACTGGCATGAGCCGACGGTGACCGGCAGAAAACAGCGCCGGCAGCGGCCGGCGGACTGCAGCCGCTCCGCTTCCAGCAGCGGATGGCAGGAAATGCAGCAAACACTGCCCGGATCCACTTCAGCGTTGCATATGGCGCATTGCGGCGGATAGAAAATGGAAAGCGGCACAAAGACAGGCGTCGTCTGCTCGATCGCTGTACCCAAAAAAAACAGCCCGTCGGCCATTTCTGGCGGACGGGCTGCCTGAGCGCTGCAGCGGCCCCTGGCCGCTGCGATGCGCTTACTCTACGCTGGTGCGCAGTTCGGTGGTCGGCGGATTGTCGTCCACGATGAAGCGCAGACTGCGAACGTCGCTTTCGTTGCCAACCGCATCGATTGCCTTTGCCTCGATCGAATGCTCGCGCTCTGAATCAAAGAAGATCGCATCGGTGTAGGTTTGCCATTCTGGAGATCCATCCAGGCGAACGAGGATGGTCTGGATGCCGGAACCTACATCCGTCGCCTCGACGCGAAAGCCGGTGTTACGACGAGCATACTGACGATCGTCGACGCGATTCAAAGCCTGAGTTGGACGAATGTCCAGCGTGGGCCGGTCGGCGTCGACCTGTACCAGCAGGCTGCCCTGACTGCGATTGCCCAGATTGTCGACGGCTTCCCACTGAATGAGATGGGAGCCGCTTTGCGTCAACTGCACGGTCTCGCCGTTGTTGTAGGGCTTCAGTTCTGTGCTGTTGATCGAATAGCGGATTTGCTTTACGCCGGAGTATTCATCCGAGGCGCGCAGGGTAAAGGTATTGCCAGAGGGCGAGAAGCTGCGTCCGCCCTGGGCAATGAAGGCCCGCGCTGGCAGCATCAGGATGGTCGGACCGGAGTCATCGACAATGACCGAGTAGATATGATCTACTTCCCGGTTTCCGGCGCGGTCCACGGAGCGATAGGTAATGGTGTAAGGACCCTGTTCGCCCAGCGTAAAGGGCGCCGAATAGCGACGGAACTCGCCATTGTTCAGGCGGTACTCGATGTAGTCCAGATCGGAGATATTGTCACGGGCGCTGAGCACGAACTTCACAGTGGACGTGGCGTAGATCACGCTGGAGTCCGGGTTCTTCCAGAGTACTGGAGCAACCGAACTGGCCGGCGCGGTCCCACTTTCGGCCCCAGCGGGAGCGTTCGACGCCGGCGGCGTCTGGGTCTGTCCGCCGGCAGGGGCGGCGGATTCCGGTTCTTCACCCGGCGAGAGGGCGCCCTGGTTCCCGCCGGCCTGGGACAAGGCGGGCTGCAGTGCAGCCAGAGCTACCAGAAACGCGGCGATGCGCCACACTCGATTCATTCAGTCCTCCTGAAGGCCCCGGAAGGCCGGCCGCTCTGTCTGGAGCGCGGCGCAAAAATCAAACATAATCCGGGCAGGTCCAGAAAGCCAGGCAAAGCGCCCTATGTCAAGCCTGTCTGAAGCATGAGTTTCGTCCGATGTACTGACATGCGTTGGACAAAGTCTGCCGCCCTGATGTCCGTCGTTTTGACCCTGCCGCTTCTGGCACAATCCTCCGAAGCCCCGGAGGAACTTGCCATCATCGATCGCCAGCTCGTCATCGCCGACTTTGAATCAGAGGACGAGGGCTGGAAAATGCAGGTGCGACGCGCCGATGACGGTCGCGGACTTGCCACTCTCGGCGCACTCACGCCGCCGCCGGTGGCCGAAAGCGTCCGGACACTCTACGTTAGCTTTCAGGGCGGGGCTTCCGCCGGGTTTCGTCTGAGTCCGGCGGCGCCGATTGACATACACGGTCATGTCATAGGCATTTCGCTCTGGGCCTACGGCGCCGGTCGCCTGGACGAATTGTCGCTGCTGCTGAGAGACCGGCGCGGCGCGAGCGAACTGTGTCCGCTGGGCCGCCTGGATTTCCGCGGATGGCGCCAGCTGCACTGCCGGCCGCCGGCGACAATGGAACAGCGTCCGCAAGCGCTTTCATCGGCGCAAAGCAGCGGTCTGGAAATTCTGGCTATTGTGGTGCGCTTGCCGCCCGGATCGGGCTCGCAGCTAACGGAGTTCTCGCTGGACCGAATGACAGCGCAGGTGCGCGATCCACATCGCGGACCGCCGCCCGACTGGAATCTGTAGTCGAGGCCCAGCAGCGCGCTTCAATATTCGCTGAGGATTCGCCGCCGCTCTCCTTCGTATTCGGAGGGCGAAATCAGTCCGTCCTCCAGGGAACGATTGAGTTCGCGCAGGCGATCGGCAGCGCTGCGCTGCGGCGCCGCAGGCGCCGGAACATAGCTCTCTGGCTCGCTGCCTGAGGCCGGCGCGGCCGAGGTCGGCGTCTGCTGCGGATCGGCGGGGCTCTGCGTTGCAGCGGCGCCAGGCTCGGCAGCGGATGACGATTCCGCAGGCGCAAGCGACGGCGCGCCAAATACCAGCCAGGTGCGATGGTTGCGCCCATCAACGCTCTTGAACTGGAAGGAGCTGGCGCTCAATATCTCCAGATCGGGAAAGGCGCGATGGAAGCTGATCGGCGATACATCCGTCCACTCCGCGGAGTTCAGAGATTGGCCGCCTGGAATTGCCTCATGGATTTCGCCAAAGATCAAGTTGAGTCCGCTTTGATCCTGCCACAGCATTGCCGTAGTCCGGTACTCGCGGGAAGACACGGAGCGATCGGCATCGTAGCGCGAAGTGAAAAGCAAACGATAACCGGCCGGCAGAAGCTGTAACGATTCCAGCAAATAGGGGCTCAGGTATTCCAGCTCGCGATCCTGGAAAATCGGTCCTTCGGCGACGCTCCACGCCAGCTGCCGGCGATAGCGCAGTCCGCTCAGCAGTGCATGAAGTTGGGCGGCGTCGATCGGCGGCAGCGCCTGGGTGGGGCCGATCTTTGACTGCAAATCTGTATCTGGATAGTCTTCTTCAAATAGCCGGTAGGAAGCAAAGTTCTTGCGATAGACCAGCGCTTCGCGGGAGCTGAAGGGGGCGCAGCCGCTTCCTGCAAGCAGGACGAAGGGCAGGATGGCCAGAACCAAACTGCGGACGGCGCCAGGTGCAAAGCGGACGAACATATTCCCCATCAGCGTCGGCCAGGCTGTGGCTCATTCTTGAGAGCCAGAGGCCCTGCTTTCAGACTGCAAGTTCTGGAAATCGTTGCAGAGCCTCGGCGCCGTCGATCGGCTGAAAGATTTTGAACAGGCCGGCCAGCTTGAATACGGAATGCAGCGAACGACTCAGACCGTAGACCAGAAAGATTCCTTCACGCTCGCGCTGCGCATGGGCGCACTTCAGCAGGATGCCGACGCCCGAGCTATCTACGAAGCGAATACGGCTGAAATCGACCAGTACCGTCTGGTGGCTGTCGCGGATGGAGGCCTGAAAAGTCTCAAAAAAATCCGGCGCGTTCTCCATTTTCAGGTCGGCCAGCAGGCGCATGGAGAGGCGGTCTCCATCTTGTTTCAAGAGCTGCAGCATTTCCAGAGCCAGACCCAGGCTCGCCGGTCTGTGATGTCCGGGTCAATTCAGAATTTCAGGCAAGATCAATCGACAAGTTCGCCGCTGTCCACGCCTTCCAGCAGGTGCGGATGCCCTTCGCGGTCCATGTACTCAACCACCACGCCATCCGGGCGCGTTTCCTGTACTACGACCTGCTGACCCTGAAACACAAAAATGCCATTGTGCAGAAAGGTCTTGCGCATCAATTTCTTGCGATCACCGGGCGCCAGCTTCACGATCCTGCCTTTGACGCGGCCTTTTCTACATAGGCCTCTTTCCCGGATTGAACCATGCCCGCAAACAGCGCCGTATGGCGCGGATCAAGGCGCGTTCCAACATCGTACTGCGCCCCTTCAAACTGAGCGCCCTCCAGATCGGCGCCGCTCAGCTTGGCCCAGCGCAGATCGGAATTGCGCAGGTCCGCGCCGCGCAGGCTGGAGCCGTTGAGAAAGGCGCCGCGCAGTCGGACGCCGCTCAGATTGGCGCCGTCAAACTTGCAGCCCAGCAGATAGGCGTGACTCAAATCGGCGCCCGAGAAATCCACTCCAGAAAGGTCTTCGCCTTCCAGGATGACCTGATTCAACTTTGCGCCGCGCAGGTGCCCCTGCTCTGCCAGCAGCGCCAGTGCGCTGGCCTTGCTGACGCGGTCCTCGGGCCGAATGCCGGTCCCGTTCAGAAAATCCGCAGCCGCCTTTTGCAGGGCCTCGCAGGCCGATTGCGGATAGTTCTTGCGACGCTCCGGAAATTCGAAAAGCGCTTCAATATCCGCCGGCGAGATCCTTTCCGCCTCGGCGATGGTGCGTCCGCGAACCCAATCGGTAGCCATAGCCAGCGCCGCCAACCCAAAGCCGCAGCCCGTGGTGGTGTAGCTGGCGTCCACGACGCGCGCCGCTGGACCCTGGCCGTCGATCTTCAGGTAGAGACGGTAGCCGTCGCCGCAACCCGTGTTTCGATAGGAGGATACCACAGAGGCGTCCTCCATCTCACGATAGTTCAGTCGCTGATCGTTGATATTCTTGAAGCGTTCAAAATCCATATGCTTTGCTTGCGGTCAGTATAAGCCCAAATCCCTGCCAGGGCGAGCGGCGCGGCAGGGGCTCCTGATAGTTGTCAGCTCTTGGTCGACATCGATGGCGCCTGGTAGCTGTAGAGGCCGTGAACGGAGCCCTGGGCCTGGGCGCTCAGGCTGCGCCGTTCAAAGCGCAGACGACCGCTGTACAGCGCCTGATGCAGCGCGCCAACTGTGCGCACGCCCATATCCTGAAAACTCAGCTTCAATCCCTGCACCAGATAGGGAACAAAATTGAACATCGATCCTTTGTCGACCACCGCCCCGGAAACGCCCTGAGCGACTTTGATGTCCAGGTCCTCTGAGAAATAGCGCTTCTTGCCGCCGGCCTCCATGGCCTCCAGCGAGGCCATGCCGCGGTAGCGTTTCAGACGAACGCCGTTTTCATAGAAGTATTCGCCTGGAGCTTCATGGGTGCCGGCAAACATGGAGCCCATCATGGTGGTCGAAGCGCCAATGGCCAGGGCGTTGGCGATATCGCCGATGTTGGCAATGCCGCCGTCGGCAATCACTGGGACGCCGTAGCGCGCCGCAAACATCGCCGTGCGGTAGATGGCAGTGGCCTGAGCGCGACCGACCGCCATGGTATCCTGGGTAATGCAAATCGATCCCGGACCCATGCCAATGCGCAATGCATCGGCGCCGGCCTGAATCAAATTGAAGCACTGATCGGTGGTCACCACGTTGCCGGCAATCACCTCCACCTGCGGGTGGTTGCGTTTCAACCAGCGGATCATTTCCATCTGGTATCGAGAATTTCCCTGCGCCGAGTCGATCACCACGACATCGAGACCGACACGAATCAGCTCCTCCACACGATCGCGGGAATCGAGCTGAGTGGAAATGGCCGCTCCGCAACGCAGACGCTTCAGCTCGTCCTTCGAGGCAAAGGGAAATTCGCGATGCTTCTTGATGTCAGAGCGACAGATCAAGGCTGTCAACTGGCCGCGCTGATTGACGATGGGCAGCTTGCCCTTCTTGCTGTTCTTTAAGAGATCATTTGCGTCCTTGAGTTCCACGCCCTCGCTGGCGGTGATCAACTCGCGAGTCATGACCTGACCGAGCTTGATTGACTCATCCGACTCCAGATCAATGTCGCGATTGGTAACAATGCCAATCAGCCTGGAATTGCGCGTCCCATCCTCGGTGATGGGAATACCCGAAAAGCCAAAGCGCTCCTTAACGCGATACAGATCGGCGATGCTATTTTCCGGACCAAGCGTAATCGGATCGGTGATGAAGCCGTTCTTGAAGCGCTTCACGCGCTCCACAATTGCCGTCTGATCGGCGATGCTGTTGTTGTAGTGGACGATGCCCACGCCGCCCAGCAGAGCCATGGCAATGGCCATGCGGTCTTCAGTGACCGTATCCATTGGCGAGGAAACCATCGGACGCTTGATTCGAATGTTGCGCGTAAGCTGGGCGTCCAGCTCCACTTCCGTGGAGTGGAAGTCAATGAAGCCGGGGAGCACCAGGTAGTCGCGGTAGGTGATGCCCGTGGCGCCCTCAAAAAGCTCTTCGCCGCTGCAGCCGTCCAGAGGGGCGGGCTGACCCTCGGCCGCCGGATCGGCGGCGCTCAGGGCGTCATCCGGGGCCGTACGCAGCTCCCGCTCCCTCAGCATTCGCTCCTGTCCCGCCGTCAGCGCCATGGCCTCACCCCTTGATTGCCTTTCAGTATATGAAATGCTCGATTTGCTGCGCAGTCTACCGTTTCGCAAGTTAGCGACAGAATCCGTCAGGTCCCCCTCTGCGCCTGCCGCGGGCCAGCAAATTTGACTGAATCCGCCGCCAAAATGGCAGCGCGGGCGCGCCCCGCCCTCTGGCGGCGATGGACAGGCCTTGCGGGCGTTGGAATTGCTTCAGGCGCGACGCACGCTATCCAGCTGACGCAATTCCCGGCTGCGGCGCATCATCAGCTCGCGCATGCTGAAATTGAAAATCGGCGCCTGGTCAATGATCCGACGGATCTCGCCGCGGGCCACCTCCAGCACTTCGCCGTCGGACAGGGCGCTGACCGTTGCGTTGCGCACCGAGTCGTCGAGCGAACCATATTCGCCAAACATATCGCCGCCGCGCAGAACCTTGATCTCCCGGCCATCGTGGCGAACGCTGTATTCACCGGACAGGACAATGAAAAACTCTCCGTCGCTTTGCCCCTGCTTGACCAGGGTCTCGCCGGCGCCAACGCGCTTGCGCAGCGCATTGCGGGCGATACGATCCTTCACATTGTCTGAAAAATCGCTGAAGGGCCAGAAGCGTTCCAGTTCGGCCCGTGTTCTCCACAGCTGGCGCATTTCATCCGTGCGCTCCTCGGCCACCAGAAATTCATGAAAGAGCTTTTCTTCGAGAGCGCAGAGCGTTACCGGCGTTGCCGCTACAATCGAAGCGGAGCGCACTTTGTTTTGATCGAGCACCGCCATCTCGCCGACAAAATCGCCGGCATCCTTGCGCGCCTTCTCCGTCAATCGCTGGCCATCGTGGACCACCACGCTGCAGACGCCGCTGAGCAACACATAGATGATTCCCTTGGAACTTTCATTCTGCTTGAAGATGATATCGCCCGCATTGAAGGTCACAATCTTGAAATTGTTCATCAACGCCGTACTCCACTCCGAGGAGATGTCGCGAAAGCTGGCGCTGATGATATGCATGGTACGAATGATATGTGCGTCCTGACTGCCCGGGATGATATTGTAGCGTTTGCCGGCCACGGCATGGGAGAAGGTGGCGTCAAACTCCGGCGGCAACTTTTCCAGGTGCATGAAGACAATGCGATCCGATTGCGATTTCAATGCGTCCCGGGGATTGCCGTGCAAGATTCCCATGCCGCCGTCGGCAAAAAGAATATCATGGCGCTCCGTATAGCGATCCTTGAGCGCTCTGAACTTTTCAGGACGGACAACGCCCTGCTCCACCATTGCTTCAATATCGCTGAAGGCCTTGTTGTCGCCGATGAAAACGATGCTGCGGCTGGCGCCGCCCTCATGCATGCGGAAGGTGGCGCCAATGGTTGGAATCGAGTGCACCGTGTAGTGCGGCTCAATGGACACCCCGAAGAACTCGGTTGTCTCATAGGCTTTGACCTCCACAAAGTGGATCATCGCTGAGATTTCTTCGGCCGGCAGAAGCGTTTGCAATGAGAGCTTCATGATCGCCATCCAGAAGATCTCTCTGGTTGTGATCATGCTGACTTTGTTGGAGAGGCGCAAGAGCGGAAATATATTGCAGTGATCATCGTGGATGTGCGTCAAGAAGATCGAGCGGATCTCGGCAGCGGCAATGCCGCGGGCATTCAGCGCTTGATTCAGATAAGGCGGACAATCGATCAGCATGTGCTCGGAATTGTAGTGCAGAACCAGCGAGGAGCAGGGCTTATCGGCGATGAAGCCGGAGGCCCCGCCGGTCACCGTAACGCCAAAGCGCGCCGGCATGGTCACCGTAAAATCGTCGCGCAAATCGTAGGGCGCCTGTTGCGGCTCATCAAATCCGATGTCGATCGTATGGCCGCCGGCCTGAAAGCGGTCGCGGCCGCTGTGGGCAATCTGCAAGCCATCGGGAAGTTTGGCGATGCCATTGACGAAGGGTACAAAGTGGACAAAGTCGTCGATGGTCAGCTCGCGTCCGCTCTGGTCCTTGACCGCCAGAGCGCGAGATTCACGATAGAGTTCATCGAACCAGGGACTTTCGCCCAGCGCGTCGTATTCTTTGCGCGTCGGTCCAAGCAGCGTCAGTCGCAGCAGGCGACGATTGGCCTTTAGATGACCGGCCGTGCCGACGATGGTCAGCTTTTTTCCCTGCCGGAAGTTCCCATCAACGAATAGAAAATAGTAGAGCGGAAACTCCGTACAATTTTGTAGAACATCAAAACGGTAGGGGGTGTCGGGCAGCACGATGACCTGAGGGCTTCCCAGTCCGCGAAGCATAAGGTGCTTGATCACCTCCGGCGGACAGCCGAACAAAATGGTCCGATCTTCGTGCCTGAGTACGTTTACGCCTGGTGCGACCTCGATCAGTGACATCCCCTACCCTCGTTGTCTTCGACGGCGCAATAGCGCAGGCCGCCGGCGCCGCGGATGAATTTTTGCAGCGCGGCGTAAGTTGCGCCCTCATTGCTTATCGGCAGTCCTGACAGTCCTGGAAAAGCAAGCCTGACAGCCAGAAACGGTCGGCTAGATGGCGCGTCGACTGCGCAACTCAGCCCGCCGGCTGGCGTCGATGCCCAGCGACTCCAGCACCTCATCGGTATGCTGGCCGTGTCCAGGCGGCGCCTGACGGTAGGAGACGGGCGTATCCGAAAAGTGAAAGGGCGCTCCAATCATCAGGACTGGACCCAGCTGGGGGTGCTCGATTTCCACCACCATCTGGCGAGAGCGCAATTGTGGATCGGCAAAGGCCTCAGCCACGGAGTTTACCGGTCCCAGGCAACATTCGCTGTTCAAGAAGAGTTCCTGCCATTGATCGCGATCGCGTTGTGCAAAAATGGCCCGCAGTCGCGGAAAGAGGACAGCCAGACCCTCGGCATCGAGACGCAGTCCCTCAAGCAGCGCCTCCTCGCCGATCTGCCGCAGAAAGGCGCGAAAGAAGCGTTCTTCCAGCGCGGCCAGGATCACGTATTTTCCATCGCGACAGCGGTAGACATTGTAGTTGGGCAGCGCTCCGGAGAGCGTCATGCGACCGCGCTGCGGAGGCTGACCGCTGGCCAGAAACTCGCCGGCGTGCAGGCTCAGAAAACTGAAGGCGCCATCCAGCATGCTGACATCCACAAACTGGCCGCGACCGCTTTTTTGACGGGCGTACACGGCCGCGAGGATTCCCGACAGCGCAATCAATGCGCCTCCGCCAATGTCCGCCACTTGAAAACCGGGAAGCTCTGGCGGGCCGTCCGCCGGGCCGGTGATATCGAGCAGTCCGGCGTAGCCGATGTAATTGCCATCATGGCCGGCAAGGCGTGTGTAGGGACCGCTGGCGCCGTAGCCAGAAATAGCGCAATAGATCAGCCGCGGAAAACGCTCTTTGAGTTGTTCGTAGCCGATGCCCATTTCGGAAAGGGCGTCCGGTCGAAATCCTTCCAGCAAGATGTCCGCTGTTTCCAGCAAACGCAGCAGCACGGCGCGTCCTTCTTCGCGCTTCAAGTTCAGTGTGATGGCGCGCTTGTTGCGGTTGAGCATCAGGAACAGCCCGCTTTCCGAATTGTCGCCTTTGCTCAGGCGCGCGCCCATCAGACGCGTGAAGTCCGGAACGCGCGGATTTTCGACCTTGATAACATCGGCGCCCATGTCTCCCAGATACATGGAACACAAAGGACCAGGCAGCAGCAGCGAAAGATCCACGACGCGCAGTCCGCTGAGCGGCCCTTCGCCTGAATTGGTTGCGTTTTCCTGAGCATTCACGTCCTCAGGAAAGGAAGCGAGGCGGCGGCTGTCAATCCGGTACGATAGCCGTCTGTCGTCCGGCCAGCCAGCGATAGATGGAAGTCCAGACAAAGTATACCGGCACGCCGCCGGCGGCAATGAGCAGCGCCCAGAGACAGGAAGCGGGCGCCTCCAGGTAGCTGCCTACCATGGTGAAGACCGACAGGCCGATGAAAATTGCGGGGGCCAGCGGAAAGAACGGAGCGCGATAGGGACGCTCAGCGCGCGGGCGACGATAGCGGTCGATGACCAGACCAATCACGGTTAGCAGCGGAAAGATCATCAGGGCAAAGCCCATCAAGGTCATGATGGAGTCGTAGGTGCCGGTAAAGATATAAACCAGCGCCAGCGCCGCCTGAAAAAAGATGCTCACCACCGGAGTGCCAAAGCGCGGATTGATGCGTCGAGCATAGCTGAAGAAGAGATTGTCGCGAGCCATGGCAAAATATACCCGCGGCCCAATCATGATGTAAGCCGACATCGAAGAAAGCATCAATAGACAGAAGGCGACCTTGAATATCACCGAAATATTTGCGCCAAAGAGCCGTTCGGCGGCGATGGAGGCGACCAGGAAGCTGCCCGAAAACTCGCCGGCCGGCGCGGCCAGATAATACAGAATATTGAGCGCCACGTAGAGCAGAATGGTGCCCACCGTACCGATGATCATGGCTCGCGGCAGATTACGCTCGGGCTTTTCGATCTCTTCCGCAAGGTAGGTAGCGCTGTTCCAGCCAGAGTAGGCGTAGCCAACCCACAAAAGGCCAATGGCCAGCGCTGACCAGCCTGGCAAGGCCATGCCGCCCGTCGCCGACGCGGCTTCCGGGGCGACGCCCAATTGGCCGCTGCCGCCGCCAAGGGCGATGACTGCAAAGCCGCCGCACAAAAAAAGACCAATGATGAAAAGCTTGAGAACGGTTAAAAGATTTTGGACGAGGCTGCCGCTGCGTACGCCAAGGACATGAATGCCGCTGAACAGGATGATCAAAGAGGCGGCGTAGACGCGCTGGTAAACGGGCTCGGCAAAAATCTGCGCCAGCGCGCTGCCCGGCGCCACGGATTGGATCAACTGGTGCAGGTAGTCGCCGGATAGAATTGCGGTGCTGGCAGCGGGGGCCGCAAATCCGACGACAAAGCTGATCCAGCCCGAAAGGAAGGACCACATACGGCCAAACAGAGTGCGCAAGTAAACGTACTCGCCGCCCGCATGGGGCATCATTGCGCCCAGCTCTGCGTAACAAAGGGCGCCGCTCAAGGCCATCACCCCGCCGACCGCCCATAGCGCGATGACCAGCCACGGAGCGCCAACATCCGCCTGGATTTTACCGGTGTTCGCAAAAATTCCGGCGCCAATCATGTTCGCAACCAGGACAAGGCCAGCGGTGGCCAGACCGATCTGGCGGTGCAAATGAGCTGGACGTTTTGAGGAGACAGAATCCATCGGGGACGAAGGGAATCCCGGCAGCGAATTGGCCAAAGAGGGCCTGGTCAAGCATAAGATCGGCAAGGCAGCGTCAGGGCGCGATCACTTCGGAGCTTTCGCCGCACGAGTCTTCGCGCCCTTTTTCCGGCGATCGATGGCGCGCAGGATCTGTTCCATGCCTTTTCGTCGCAGGTGCAACTCCAGGCCAATGGAATGCAGCCTGCCCGTCAGGCCGGATTGTTCTACGCAGGCGGCTTCGATCCGCGCCATGTCTTTTTCGCTGGTGATCCAGTGCAGTTGTGGGTCGACACGATGCAGGGCCTGAAGATCCGCCACACTGTACCAGTGGTGGTCCCGAAAGCTGCGGCGTTGACTGAGCGTCAGTCCGGAGCGCTCCAGCGCAGCAAAGAATCCTTCGTTATTTCCCAGTCCGGCAAAGGCGCCAAAGCGAACGCCGCGCGGCGCGGCCGGCTGCAATCGTTTGCTGCGATGTTCACTTTCCAGCAGGGGGACTTGCGGCGCCAGGCGCCGCAGCAATTTGCACAATTCGTTGAGTTGCGCTCTGGCAACGAGATCGCAGCGCGTAAGAATGATCATATCGGCGCGCGCGGCAGCGCTCAACGGATCGCGGTAGCGTCCGCCAGGAATCAGACGCATGCGTTGCGGGTAGTCGGTGGCGTCGATCAACAGCAGTTCCAGATCGCGCGCCACCAGCGGATTCTGGAAGGCATCGTCGAGCAGCACATAGCGACGGTCGCCGGCAAAACGTTGCAGCAATTGCAAGCGATTCGGACCGGCGGCAACGCGCGCTCCGCTTTCAACCAGCAGCAAGGCTTCGTCGCCGCACTGGCGCGCCGATGCCAGACGCTGGCCGTCTTCGCCAGCCAGCAAACCGTGGTCTGCAATGCGCGCCCCGTAGCCGCGCAGTGCGATCAGACAATTTCGAGGACCAAGACGACGGGCCAGTGCAAAACTCAACGGGGTCTTGCCCACGCCGCCCGCAGAGAGATTGCCAATGGAAATGACCGTGCGCTCCGCAAAGCGCTGCTGGCGGCGCAGGCGCGAGGCGTAGACCCTGGCGTGAAGCCAGAGGTAAAGCTTCTCCAGTATTCCGCGCGAGGCCAGCAGCGGATCAGCCTGGGGCATTTTGCTCCGCAAACTGCATTTCATAGAGCCGCCGGTAGGGCCCGTCCGCGGCCAGCAGCTGCTCATGGCGCCCGCGCTGCACGATGCGACCTTGATCGAGCACCAGAATTTCATCGCAGCGAAAGATCGTCGAGAGTCGATGAGCGACGATAAAAGTGGTACGACCCTGTTCCAGACGTTCGATGGCCTGCTGCACCAGCCGCTCGCTTTCGTTGTCAAGATTGGAGGTTGCTTCGTCCAGCACCAGGATCGGCGGATCCTGAATCAAAGCCCTGGCGATGGCCAGGCGCTGGCGCTGTCCTCCAGACAGCATCACGCCGCGTTCGCCGATGGGCGTATCATAGCCCTGCGGCAATCGCTGGATGAATTCATCGGCGTTGGCGGCCTGCGCAGCGGCCTGGATCTGTTCGAGGCTGGCGTCGGGATGACCGTAGGCAATGTTCTCGCGAATCGTAGCGTGGAATAGAAATACATCCTGGCTGACCAGGCCAATGCCAGTGCGCAGCGAGCGCAGTTCGTACTCGCGCAAGTCTACGCCATCAATCAATATCTGCCCCTCGCCTGGATCATAGAAGCGCGGCAGCAGATCCATCATGGTTGACTTGCCGGCGCCAGAAGCGCCGGCAAGGGCGATGGCCGCGCCGCGCGGCGTTCGAAAGCTTATGTTCTGGATGGCTGCGCGCTCCGCGCCGGGATAACGAAAGCCCACGTTGCGAAACTCAATGCAATCCTGGACGCCGCTAAAGGGCCGCGGTTGCGAGGCTTCGCTGACGCCGCTTTGCGCATCCAGCATATCGAATACCCGATTGGCGGCAACCACCGCCCCGGCAAGAAGGTTGGTCAAAACACTGAGCTGCTTGATCGGTCCCATCAAGAAAATGAGCGTTATGAAAAAGGCCATGAACTGGCCCTTATTCAGCGCGCCGAGTTCAATCTTCCAGGCGCCCCACGCCAGAAATCCGGTTACAACCAGCGTTGCCGTGATTTCGGTCAGGGCCGGTCCAACCTGGTGGTAGTAGTGTCCGCGAAATGTATTTTCGTAGAGCTTCTCGTTGATCTGGCGAAAGCGCGAGCGTTCAAATTCTTCCATAGAAAACGCCCGAATGACGCGAATGCCGCTGATCACCTCCTGGATGTGTCCGCCCAGCTCGGCAAGGCGTTCCTGTTGGCCGCGCGCCGCGCGGCGAATCCGCGCCGCAAAGCGCGACACCGGCGCCGTCAGGATCGGAACGCCAATCAGCGTGATCAAAAGCAACTGCCAGTCTATGTAGGCCAGCAGAGCGAGATGGGTAATCACATAAAAGATGTCGATCATCGCCTCATTGAATTCTACGGACAGCGACTTTCCGATGAGCTCGACATCGTTGACGACGCGACTCATCAGAATTCCAGTACGCTCCTGTCCAAAGGTTTCCATTCCCACGCGCGTCAGGTTCCCGTAGAGTTCGAGACGCAAATCGCGCACCGCCAGCAGACCCGCGGTCCCGGAGAGATAGATGGCGGCGGTTATGCAGAGCACTTTCAGGAGATGAACCGGAAAAACCATCAGGCAGAGAGTAATGATCGTATCGCGCGCGGATTTGCCGGCGAAGTACTGGTTGATGCGCACTTTGATATCCGTAATATGTGCGCGTGCGATTTCAAAATTTGCGGCGGCGCGACCTTCCAGCCACAGCTGGTGGTTGGCGCGCTCGGCGGCGCCCAGCTCAAAGAGCGACGTTTCCGTCTCGCCGCCCATGGCATTGAAGATGGGCACAAACGCCGTCAGCGAAAACAGATTGGCCAGTGAAACAATCAAGGCCAGCGCCGCGCCGCCAAGCAAACGCAAGCGCCTGCGGGCCAGGTAGTGAAAAAGCCGGCGAATGATGCGTCGACGATCGGCGGCGCTTAGATTCTGGTCCGCTGCAGCCATAGCTTTTCCCGCTCCGATGCCTGCTAGAAGCGCTGGTCGCCAATTCCAAAAACGAACTGAAATTCATCGTCGCCGGGGATGGGCCGCAGTCGGCCGTGGCTGTAGTAGAGCTTCTGGGCCACAAAAAGTCGCAGCGGCAGAACCGGAATCTGGACGCGCAGGCCAAAGCCCCAGGAATAGAGCGCTCGATCCAGAGCCACGTTGCGAGCGCTGAATACCGAACGATAGGGATCGTTCCAGTCGGTAAAGGAATCAAAATGCCAGCGACGGGTCCAGAAGACGCTTGGGTCGCGGGTGTCATTGAGCAGCACGATCAACGGATCGCTGCTGGCGCGCAGCAGGTTGGTCTGCTGCTCATAGGTCTCGATGGCGGTCTTATCGTCGCCAATGTACTCGCCAACGTTGTTGTAGAGCGCTCCGCCGTCGAAGAAGGCCACCAGCCAGAGAATCGAAGGTTCAATGGGAAAGCGCAGTTCTACGCCGCCAAGCAGCTGGTGGCTGCCGCCGCTTTGCCAGATGCGCGGAAACTTGGAGTCGGTGAAGTCGTACCCGCGCAGTTGGTTGTAGCCGCCCAGGAAGAGCCGATCCTCCGCTTCGATGAAGGGGTTGCGCGACTTATCCTGACTGCCGCTGGCCGGGGCCGTCTCGTGCGTAAAGATGCCGCGCAATCGCAGTTCCTGCACGACTCGCCAGCGTTTCAGAATGTTTTTGCGAAACAGACCGCCAAAGGTATAGTCGAACCACCAGAAATAGTAGCTGGTGCTGATCGAGTAGCGATTGAAATGGTCCTGGCCGCCAAGCAATCCCCCGACCGTTTCGATGGCGGAGTTCAGTCGAAAGCCTTCCGTCGGATTGAAGACGTTGTCCACCGTGTTGTAGACCACGCCGTTGGTGAGACTGGACTTGAATTGCCAGCCCAGAGCTACATCGCTGAGCACCTGGTCGTTGGATAGCGAAGTTGGTCGCGAAGCGGTCGACCACGATGGCGAGTAGATGTGGTAGTGCGCCCAGTTGACCAGGAAGGAATGGGAGATGCCGATTTCCAGACCGAAGCGGTTGCGTTCAAAACTTGCCGGTTCAAACAGATCGTTGGCGTCAAAGCTGATCGGCAGCGGGCTGGCATCTTCAAATACAATGGACTGATAGAAGGCGCCCAGGCGCAGGGCCCAGGGCTGGGGAAAGCTGCGGTAACACTCCTCCTCGCGGGCGACAAAACCGCGGATCAAAGCGCGTGAACGAGCTTTCACACGGTCCAGGGCCTCAACACTGCGATCGCCGCCAGCCTCCTCGACATAGCTGCGCATCAGGACGCCAATTTCCGTAAACTCGTTCTGGAACGAATCGGCGACCACCAGCAGGTGCACCAGATCGCTGGCGCCGTCAATATCCTTGAGCTTGTTTCGCCAGAAGGAACCGGTGTTGTCGGCGCAGGACTCGTAGAACCAGGGATCGCTCCACTCCATGCCAAGCGTGCGGCGGTTGGGCCCGTATTCCAGTCGGCCGGAAATTCGCTGTCCGGTTCCGTTGAGGTTGTTTTCGCCAACCTCGGTAAAGATGGAAAAACCCGACTGTGTGCCATAGCCGCCGCCAAGGCTGATCGTACCCGTGGGCTGCTCCTCGACGTCGATGATCAGGTTCATGCGATCATCCGCCGAACCGGGTCGCATTTGAAGGTTTACTTCTTTAAAGTATCCCAGGTTGATCAATTTTTCGCGGCTGCGATTGACCAGCGCCGAGTTGAATAGCTGGCCTTCTTTCATCAACAGCTCGCGACGGATCACATACTCCTGGGTCTTCTGATTGCCTTTAATGATAATGTTTTCAATATACGCCAGGCCATTTTCGCGGACTATGAAGTGGATATGCCGGAAGGTGCGGCCGGCAAGTTCCGGATTGGACAGCGCCTCGCGCATGGCCGGGAGATTCATCCAGCTGGCCTCGCGACCACAGGCGTCTTGCACTCCGCGCGGCAAGCACTCCTCGTAACGACGGACCGTGGCCTCGTCCAGTTTGAAGCTTAAGGTAGCCGGCTGTATTTGGGCAAAGACGTAGCCCTGGGAGGAATAGGCCTCCTGCAGGTAGCCGCGATCGCGAAAGAGCTTTCCTTCATCAAAAATTTCGCCTACGTCGTCGTTGTTGTACTCAAGCCCGATCAGCAACTGCTCGGGCTTGAAGATCGGTCGCAGCTGATTTTCCGGATCGGTGATTGTTCGCTCTGGAGGGTTTAGCTCCTGGTTGAGCGCCGTGCGGTCATGCTCCAGGCTGTAGCCGCCAAAAAATCGAATCTCGCCTTCGTTCAGTTTGTAAGTAATGATGACTACCCGCCCGTCTTCGGGACGGGACGGAGTGCGCCAGCGGATTTCGTAGCCTGTGCCCTGGGGGTCGATTTCTGCATCCAGGTAGCCGCGACTCTTGGCAAAAGCCAGAATCTTGAATTTGTCTTCCTCGAATTTGGCTTCGTCGAAAACGCCGTCTTCCAGAAAGCTCTCTTCTTTCAACTCCAATGCATCGCGAATCTCTTCTGGGTCCAGGTTCCGCGGGCCGATAATATTGATCCGGGAAATGGGGATGCTCTGACCCTCATCAACAACAAAGCTGACGTCGATGCGATTGGCGCCGGAAGCCTCGCCGATGCGATAGAAAACCTCTGCCAGCAGGTAGCCCTCGCCGCGGTATTTGCGCTGGATAGCCGCCGCCGCTTCCTTGATTCGCTGCAAATTGAAAACATCGCCCTCCCGAACCCCGGCGACGGTGCGCAAATCCTGGACTGGTATTTCGTCAACGCCCAGGTATTGTACCAGCCGGATGCGAGGCAGTTCCACCACGTCAAAAAAAAGCTCCACGCCGCCATCGCTGCTCAAACGGGCGCGCATCACAACATCGCTGAAGAAGCCGGTCTGAAACAGGGCGCGAACATCGCGGTTGTAATTTGACTCTTCCAGGTTCTCGCCAACCTGCGAACTCAGCAGCGGCAACAGGTCATCGATTGAAACGTTTCGCAGGCCTCGAAACTCGATGTCGCGGATTGGCTTTCCGACAAAACGGGCGTCCTGGGAAAAGAGCGGGAGAATCGAGACGCAAAGAGCCAGCAGCAGAGCAAGAGGCGCCCAGCGACGGAGGTGCGGCCGGTTTCGGAGCAGGCTTCTGAGTCGATGACCGGGGTTCAATGCGCCTGAATCGCCTGAGTTGGAGTTGCGCCGAAGCGCAGAATTAGTCCACAAACTCAGCGGCAAATCGCCCGTCAGCTTGAAAAAACAGCGGCGCAGCGGGCCAGAAGCGGCCGCATCGCCTTCTGCCACAGTTGCGCGCGGGGGCGGGCGCGCCAGCGCTACGCGCTCCGGCCAGCGCGCGCCTGCCTCAAATGCGGCTGCTGCAGAAGCTCCCTGGCATGGGCCAGAACGGTCTGACTGGCGCCATCGCTGCCAAGCATTCGCGCCATTTCGCGGATTCGCTCCTCGCCTTCCAGACGCAGCATTTGCGATTGTGTCCGCCCGGCATTCTCGCTTTTCCAGAGGCGGTAGTGATGCGAAGCCACGCTGGCAATCTGATGCAGGTGCGTAACCACCAGCGCCTGCCCGCCCTCGGCAAGCATCCGCAGACGCTGGCCGATCGCATGTGCTATTTCCCCGCCTACGCCGGCGTCGACTTCGTCAAAGACAACGCTGGGGGTGGGTCGGTGTGCAAAGAAGATCGTTTTCAGCGCCAGTGTGATGCGCGAAAGTTCGCCGCCGCTGGCGACCTTGCGCAAGGGATGCAGATTCTCGCCCGCATTGGCGGAGAGCAGAAATTCAACGCGATCCAGACCCTTTTCGCAGACCACAAAACGTCCGCGTCCGAGCGCCGATTGCGATTCTCCTTCGCCAGGCGACTCGCCGGCGGAAGCCACCTCGCGGCGTATCGATATAACAATCCGCGCCCCCGGCATTCCCAGCAGGCCAAGTTCCTGGGCCAGTTGCTCCTCCAGTGCGGGCGCCACCGAGCGACGGCGCAGTGAAAGCTCTTCGCACAGTTCAAGCAGCTCGGACTCGACGACGCCCAGTTCCGCCTTCATCAGCGCCAGATCCTCGGCGCTGATCTCTATGGCCGCGAGTTCGCGCAGGTAGCGATCGCGCGTTTCCAGCAAGGCGCTTGTGCTTCCGCCATATTTCTTTTGCAAGCGCTGGTAGTGCGCCAGGCGCTCCTCAATGTCCTCCAGGCGCTCCGGTGAAAATTGCAGCCGTTCACGCATGGCGCGCAAGAAATCGGCAATTGCCTCCAGGTTGTAGCGGGCCTCAGCGGCGACAGCCACACGTTCCTGCAATTCCGGCAGAATTGCAAGGTGGGCGCTGAGCGCTGATTCCACGCGTACCAGCAGGTCAATCGCCGAGGCGTCCCGCTCCCGCAGATCTTCATAGGCCTGGCAGAGATCGCGAAAGAGCTTGCCGCTGTTTTGAATCAAGGCTCGCTCGTTTTGCAATTCATCGAATTGGCCGGCGCGCGGATCAAGTTCGTCGATTTCGCCAATGGCAAATTTTAGAAATTCAATGCGTTGCTGGCGTTCGCCTGCCTCGAGGGCATTGGAACGCAGACGATTGCGCAGCAGGCTGTAGCGTTGAAAGCGCTCCGCCACCTGATCGCGCAAATCGGCAACCGCGGCAAAAAGATCCAGGCTTTCCAGATGGGTTTCGGGATCCAGAATGCGCTGGTGCTCGTGCTGGCCGTGGATTTCCACCAGACGGCTGCTGAAGTTGCGCAAGACGGAGAGCGAGGTATTCTGTCCGTTGATGGCAACCCGGGAGCGCCCATCGGCGCTGATTTCCCGTCGCAGTTCAAGTGCGCCGTCGCGTGGCGGAAAACCGCGCGCCTGCAAATCATGGCGCAGGTCCGGAAGTCGGCTCAGGTCGAACAAAGCATGAACGCAGGCCCGCGCGGCGCCGTTGCGCACCAGGCCCCCTCCGGCCTTTCCGCCCAGTACCGCTTCGATGGCCGTGAGCAGCAGAGTCTTGCCGGCGCCGGTTTCACCGGTGATGACGTTCAAGCCGCGGCCAGGTCTGATACGCAGCTCTTCAATGATTCCAAAATTCTCGATTCTGAGTTCCTGGAGCATGACGCCAGAATATACTATACATACGTTACGCAACTATAAATTTACGCATTCGGGGAAAGATCTCTGGCGGCGGGACAGTAGCAGGCGAGGCGCGACACTCATTTGACAGGGCGCATCGGTTGTCGGCGCCTGCATCGTGCGCCAGGGGATCGCCCAAAGCTTGCTCGACTGGCGCGCCCGGCGTCGCAGTCAGCTCAACCAGAGCTTTCTATTTTCAAGCGCCGAATACCGGCTGGAATTCTTTCGTCCGCGCCGACGCTGGATTCTGCTGCGACTTGGCCTGGCGGCGCTGGGCTTTGCGCTGCTGGAAGTCGCCTCCCCGCTGGCCGCGCGGGGGCTCGAAATTCTCTACGCGACGCTGCAGTTTTCAGAGGTATTTCAGATCGATCCGCCGGGGGCCTGGCTGACGCTCTGGGCCGCGCGGTTGATCCTGGCCCTGCTCTATGCCAGCTTCGTCGCGCCTGTGGTTGCCGGCGAAATCTCCTGCTGGCGCCTCTGTGTCTGCCTTGTAGCCCAACGCCAGGAATTGTTCCTGTTTGATGGCGGATTTCTGCGCCGTCGACTGCAGAGCCTTCGACTGCAGGATGTCCAGCGGCGCAGCGTAACCCAGACCTGGCTGCAACGATGGCTGAAGGAAGGCGACGTGACGCTGCAATGCGACGGCTTTCTCTACCAGCTGCGCAGGATCTACCAGCCCGGCGAATTGCTGCGCCGACTGCAGCCATGAAGGATCGACATTTTGCGGCGCTTGCTGCTTTGCTGGCCTGCGCTTACGCCCTCCTGCAACTGCGCTATCTGCAGAGCTTCCTGGACTACGATCAGTTTGTCTATCTCAGGAACATGCTGGCGAGCTACCGTCTTCCCTTTTATAATCCACACCACCTGCACTTTGAGATGGGCGGCGTCTGGTTTCACAAGCTGCTGCAGACATGGACTGCGCAGAGCGTGTTTGACGACTTTACGTTTCACCAGCGCTTGCGTTCCATACTTGCTGCAACTTGCGGCGTTTTTTTCAGCGCCCTCTACCTGCGCCGGGCGTGCCAATCGGCTGCCATGGCTTTGCTGGGAGCAGCCTGTGGAGCGATGGCCCACGGCTATCTGCATTATGCGGCCAAGGTAGACACTGCTATTTTTCCGGTGGCGTGGCTGCCGCTATGCCTGTGGCATGCAGATCGTCTCTATCGTAATGAAAGCCATACTTTTCTGGGCGCCGCTTTCCTTGGGCTGCTGCTGGCCATCGGCGCACTGCTGCACCAGGCGCTGCTGCTGGCAGCGCCGGCGCTGCTGCTGGCCTGGCTGGCCCCGCTGCCAGCAAGGCTTCGCTGGCGGGCGCTGAGCATTGAGCGCTGCAATGCCGACAACACTCTGAACATCCGCTGGCGGCGTCGATTGCTGGCGGCAGCGCTCAGCGCCTTCTGCCTGCTGGCTGGAGTCTCTGGCGCCTACTACTGCGCCGGACGCATCCACTACAACCTGCCGCTGGACCAGCCCAACATTGCACAGGTGCGCGGTACAACCTGGAACGGCTACACTCTGCAAACCTGGTTCTTTGCTTACCTGAACAAGGAGAGTCCCTTTCGTCCGCAGCAGTGGAACTGGCGGCCATTGATGATGGCCCGCGGCTTCAGCGATGCGCTGCTTTCTCCGCCCGGACCGCTGCCGCGCTACCGGCGAGAGGGTCCGGCGCCTTTTGCATTTGCAGCGCCGCTCGATCGGCAACGCCTGCCCTACAATCTGCTGGCAATCTTCACGCTGCTCGTAGCAGCCTTGCAACTGCTGCTGTGGCGCAGCTGCTGGCGGCGCTTTGGGCGCAGCTGGCTGGCGCTCTGCTTGCTGCTGCCTTCATTCCTGTTTTTCGCGGGCGCCATCGAACCATTTTACTTTGAGTTCTGGCTGCTCTTTTGCGCCGTCGCAATCTGGATCAGCGCCCTCTGCCTTGCCTGCCTTCAAGAACTGGCGCGCAAATTGCGACTCGGCGCGCTGAGCGCCGCGCCCGGCGCTGCGTTGCTGGCGGCCGCGCTCCTTCTATCCATCCACAACCTGCGCTACTCGCTTCTGCCGCACGCCGGAGCAATCTACAGCGAAGGCCTCGATCGACGACGGCCCGAACAAGTGCGCTACTTCAGCTCCGAAGCGATTTACCGAATGCGTCGAAGCGATCACATCCGCGCCTTTGGGCCGACGCCCGGCCAGGATCGCTGAATTGCGGTGCGCCCCTTTTCCTGGCTGACGCCGCTCTGCCCTCAGCGACAACGGTCCTGATCCGCTCAAGCATGGAACAGAATAGACCACAGGAATCCAAACGACTGCGACGCATGCGCACAGTGGTGGAAGTTGCCATCGTATTCTCGCTCTTGACCATGGCCCTTGGTCCGCTGGTGCGCGCTGAAGACGCTGGTCTGGCCTGCCCGGATTGGCCGCTTTGCCACGGCAAGGTAGCGCCCTGGGGCCGCGACTACAAGGTGGCCCTTGAGGTGGTGCACCGCTATTTCGGCTTTTTCTCCGGGCTGGCCATGCTCGCCGCGCTGAGCCTCACGTTGCGCTGGCCAGAGATTCGCCGGCGTTTGCTGTGGCCGATGATTCTGGCCACGATTCATTTTCTCCTGCAGGTTCTACTGGGAATGTGGACGATCACCGAGCAGCTCGACGCTTACGTGGTCAAATCGCATCTGCTGAATGCCGTTCTCTTTCTGGCCTACCTGGTCTACTGTCGACAGAAGCTCTTGCGCCTGCTTCGACCGGAGGCGGCAGGAGTTGGCGACCGGCTGTCGATGATCGCCGCCGGCATTTTTGTCGGCGCAGTGTTCATCCAGATTTTTCTGGGCGGCCGCGTCAGCGCCAATCAAGCCGGTCTGGTTTGCCCGGCCTTCCCGGCCTGTTACTATGAGGATGTAGCCCGCGGCGATGGCGGGGTAACGCAAACTCCAGTCTATTTGCCGCCCATGATTGGCGCAACGGAAAAGCATCTCAGCCATCGCTTTGGCGCCTACGCCTTGCTGATCCTGGCTATTGTACTCATTGTCCAGTCGGAATGGCGCCGCTGGCCGCCGCGACAGGCCAAAATGGCGTGGTTTATACTCAGCGCGATCCTGCTGCAAATTCTGATCGGGGCCTTGAATGTATTGCACTATGTGCCGGTAACGATCACCGTGCTGCACTCGATTGTCGCCTATATCATTTTCCTTGGAGCCTGGATGCTCTGGTTGGAGATGCGCCTTGAACGAAGCCCGGCTTGATCTGCGCGCGTTCTACCGGCTGCTCAAGCCGGGACTTGGACTGTCGATTCTGATAACTGTGGCCCCTGGATTGCTGCTGGGCGCGCGCATTCCCTCCCTGCAGACCATTATCCTGACGATGCTGGGAACCTACCTCACGGCGCTATCCTCCTTTGTTTACAACCAGATCCTTGAAGTTCGAACGGATGCGCTGATGGAACGCACCAGGCTGCGCCCGTTGCCGGCTGGCTTGATTGCGCGCGAGGCGGCTTATGTGCTTGGTTCGACAATGCTCGGACTGGGACTGGCAATACTCTGGACTTTTGTGCATCCGCTGGCTGCGATCATTGCCGTCGGTTCATTCTTTTACTATGTATTCATCTACACCTGGCTGCTCAAGCCGCGAACGTCCTTGAACACGGTACTGGGCGGCGTCGCCGGCGCAGTTGGCCCGCTGATTGGCGAGGCCGCCGCCCGCGGAACCATCAGCATCAACGGCCTCTACCTGTTCTTGCTGCTGTTCATCTGGCAGCCGCCTCATTTCTGGTGTCTTGGTCTGCGTTATCGCGAGGATTACGAGCGCGCGGGCTTCCCGATCCTTCCGGTTGCGCGCGGTCCGCAGGCTACGCTGCGCCAGATGCGCATCTATCAGTTCGCTCTCTTGCTGGTCATACTGCTGGGCTGGATTCCAATGCAAATTGCCGGACCGATATTTGCGATTCCCTCGTTGCTGGTCGGCGGCCTGACTCTCATCTTGATGTTTCGACTGCGGCCGGCAGGCGGACCGGCGCCGCTGGGCGTATTTTTTGTTACCATCACTCACATGCTGGTATGGCACCTGGCCATGGCCATTGAACTCTTTCTGCGTCTGCAGCGTCTGTCGGGCTGAAACGAAATTCAGACGCCAGGAGCTTTTCTGGGCGCCCTGCATTCTGGCCCTTCGTTTTTGACGGCGACTTGCCTGCTTTTCAGGCGCCGGAGGCCTCCAGGTTCAGGCACGCATTTTGCTTGGATCTTACCAGGGACGCGCCCTAAAGACTGCGCTGGCGCAGTCGCCGTGGAGGAATGGCATGTTGATCTACGCTCAACCCTATCAGCGCAATACAGGCCGGCTCAATGTCAGACTCTCGCGCAATGAAAACGGCGACTATCTGCTGACCGCCGAAAATATGCACGATGCGCCGGAGATCCTCTACCGGCTTTGCGCGGTGCTCTACCACCACGGCTGGGATATCCTGCACGCCGACATCTGCACCCTGTCCAATCTGCAGATTCAGGACCGATTTGTGATACGACCTGGCGCCTCCGTTGGCAAGATCGACGACCTGAAGATCGAACACATGATGGATGACTTCGAACGCTTGTTGTTCGAGCGCATCTCCGTGCTGGACTATTTGCAAAGCCGCGGCGACGCGCCGCAACGCAACGCCAGCGGCGGCGGACTGGTGGAATTTGATCTGGATGATTCCCTGCCGCGCATCACTGTCCACGGCCGCGACCGTCGCGGCCTGCTGCTGGCCCTGGCGCAAATTCTATCGATGATGGAGATTGATATTCTCGAAGCGCTGATTGACACCGCGGCCGATGGGCAGGTCCGCAATACCTTTGTGGTCAATCCCAGCGATAAGCGCTTTCGCGGCCTCCACTTCCGGGATAAGCTCAGCGACGCCTTGCGGCAACTTCTCTAGCGCGCCTGGAAGGAACGCTGAATCTGCTGCACCGCCTGATGCTCAGGCGCGATTTGCAGCGCACGCTCCAAAAGAGAGCTGGCGCGACGGGAATCGCCGCAGCGTCGACAGGAATCGGCCAGCAATGCCAGCGCCGCTCCATCCAGCGGTCGACGCAAACGCAGCCGCTCGCCCAGCTCCACTGCCAGCTGGAAGTCGCCGGCCAGACGGGCCGCCTGTGAGGCGCGATAGAGAGCGTCGCTATCGGCAGGCTGCATTTGCAGCGCCGCCATTGCGTGCTGCAACGCCTCCTTGCCCTGGCGCAAGCGCAGCGCACAATCGGCGGCGATCAGCAGAGCCTCGCGCGGCAAATCCAGCCCGGATTTTCGAGCCGATTGCAGCGCTTCGGCGGCTGCCGCAAAGTCGCGAAGCTGCCACAAGCGTCGCGCTTCGGCAATCGCTTTCGTCCAGCTGTCGTCGAATGTCGTCCGCGATGCTGCGCTCCAATCTTCACAATAGCTCAAGCGCAGCAGCGTCAGATCGTCGGTCAGAATGCCGCGCCGCACCAGCCCATCGTGAATGCCGCGCAAATCCCCGCCTGCTTCGGCAACAATCTGCCGAAACAGATCCATGTCCTCATTGATGATGCGTCGACCTTGTTCGTCGTTGGCGATATGCAAATCATCGCGTCCGTCGGAGCCCATGATCAAGATATCATCCGGTTCCAGGGCGAAGGTCGCCACCATCGGCGCCAGATCGGCGTGCTCAACCCCCAGCTTGCGCAACAGCTGGCTTTCCAGTCCAAGGTACTCGACGACGCCCTTGCGCAGCAGCGCCGGCCGCGGATGCTCGGCATTGATATAGTAGAAAGCGCCGCTGCGTTGCTCGGTGAGCGATAGGAAGGCGGAGACCAGCATCCTACCGTCGAAAGAAACAAAGATATCTTGAAGTTCAAGAAGGCAATCCATCAGCCAGCGCTCCGGCGACTTGCGCTGGTAGTCCGCGTGGTGCTGGGTGCGCATGATCATCGACTTGAAGGCCGTGCCCAGCACCAGCGCGCCGCCTGCGCCTTGAATGGACTTGCCCATTGCGTCGGCGTTGATGGCCGCCGTATAGCGCTGGCCGCCGAGGCTGATATCATGGGCGGCGCACAGATCGCCGCCAATCTCAGCCTGCCAGTGACGGAAACGAAAGCGCTTCTTCTGCCGCACCAGGAACTCGACGCGGACGCGCGGGTCGATGGCCGTATTTTCGCCAAGCGGCTGCAGAAGCAGCGAGGTTAGAAAGTAGTCCCCGTCTTGCTGGACCTTGAGCGAATTCACTTCAGAGAGCGTTTCCTGCAGCTGTCTGGTGCGATCAGCGACTTTCTTTTCCAGATTCTGGTTCAGGTCCTCGACTTCACGGTGCAGACGCAGAAAACGATTGGATAGTATAATGGCGACCATGAAGATGAAGGCGCTGAACAGGTAGCCAAAGATCGGACGCATGGCAAGGACGCCAAAGGATATCAGTTGATCGGTCAAGACGCCGACAAACAGAGCGATGAAGCCGCCCAGCATCAAACGGGCGTCGCTGTCGCCGCGGACCGCCTTGAAAACCAGGATCGATGCCATGGCAATATTCAAGAGCGGCCAGGCAACCGGCACGATCAGGACGCTCTGCACTTTCCACCAGGCGTCGGGATCGTCATTCAGCAGCGTGTAGCCAAGCGCCGCGGCGCAAAGCAGCGACCCCGCAATCGCGCCGCCGTCCAGCCAGCGACGGAATTGCCAGACGCGCAAATCAAAGTAGCTGCGTAAGAAGAGATAGAACAGCGGACCAAGCGTATACAAGCAGACGAATTCGGCGCGTTTCAAGCTCAGAAAACTCAAGCCGCTCTGGTATTTGATCTGCTCCTTGAGCAGCTGGAAAACTACCACCGTGAAGCAAAAGAGCGCGAACAAAAAGTTTTCGCGCTCCTGGCGGCGACGCACAAACAAGAAAAGAAAGTAGAGTCCAACAACAAAGTAAGCGACTGCAAAGGAAATGACGAGCAGCAAACGCCGCTGGCTGGCCTGGTAAATCAGCTCCGTCGGACCAAATTGCAAGCCGCCCTGATCGAAACCGACATACGCTGCATTGTAGCCCTGGATATGCACCAGCAAGGTGTTGATCTGTCCGCCGCGAACCAGCGATTCGGGAATCGCATAGGTTCGCTCGCGATCGTAGGCGGAGGCAACGCGCGCCCCCCACGCTCCGCTCTGCCCGATGAGCGTTCCGTTCCAGTAAACTCGGTCGCGATCATTGATACGACTCAAATGAATTGAGAGTTGTGGCGCCGGACCTGCCGGCAAAAGGATTTCACGTCGCAGCCAGAGTTCGGGCAAGGCCTGGTCTTTTATCTCACTGGCCAGTTCGGCGTAGTCGCTGGCGTAAGACGGCACCCGAAAAGGATGCCAGCCGTCCTCCGGGAAAAGCGAGTCGGTCAGATCAGCCGGCGGCGTCGCACGGACCAGCCAGTCTGCGCCGACTCCAGCGCTGTCCAGATCAAGCGTATGACGGTAGTTGGAAAGCAGCGCCGGCGCGGGGCGATTCGACGGACTGCCTGGCGCCGCAAACAGTGCGCCTGCCGTCAGCAGCTGGGCAATGCCAGCAACCAGCTTGAGCCTTCGCATGCCAGATTCCCGGAAGCGCCGCCAAGACTGGCAATGACTTTACTGATGGTTCTGCAAGCGGCAAGGCTTGACGCATCAGCTTCGAGGTTCAACTTCGTCGCGATTCGATTTTGGACGACTGCTTCGAAATATGGTTACAGAATACTTGAACGCCTTTTTGATCAGCCTGGATGGTCCGCCAGCGTACCTGGCAATCTTTGGCAGTCTATTGGCTTCGGGCCTTGGCGTGCCAGTTCCAGAAGATGTCAGTCTCTTTGCGGCGGCGCTGCTTGCCTACTACGGCAAAGCGGATGTGCACCTGATGGTAGCAGTATCCTTTGCCGGCGTAATGATTGGCGACTCCTTTGTTTTCTGGATGGGCGCGCGCTACGGGCAGCGCCTTCTGACCATTCCCTTTTTTCGCAAGCTGCTGCATCCAGAGCGCTTTGCGCGCGTACAGGAAAGCTTTCACAAGCACGGTCAGAAGATTCTTTTTGCTGCGCGCTTCATGCCCGGGCTGCGCACCCCGACCTTCTTTTCCGCAGGCATGATGGGCATTCCCTACTGGCGCCTCTTGCTTTACGATGGCGGCGCGGCAACCATCAGCGTGCCTGCCATTGTCTATATTGTCTGGATATTTGGCGACCAATTCCACCAGGTGATCCAGCGCGTAAAAACTGCGGAGTCATTTATCATTGGCGCTGTGATTCTGGCAGCGCTCTTTTTTGTCCTTCGAGCCTGGCGCAAAGCGCGCGCCGAAAAGCAGCAAAAATCAAGCGACGTCTCGCAGTAGCTCCGCCGCCAGAATAGCGACATCATCCTCGCGCGGCGCGCTTCCGGCAAAGCTGCGCACCTGTTCCAGCAGCGCATCGACCATCCGTTCGAGGTCGACTGCCGCCAGGGCCGCAGCGCTGCGCGCCACGCGCTGCTCGCCAAATAGTTCGCGAGCGGCATTGAATTGCTCGAAGAGCCCATCGGAAAAGAGCAGCAGACGGTCTCCGGGCTGCAGGGGGTACTGTCGGGCGCCATAGGCGGCATCGGAGCTTACGCCCACTATGATGCCCGTCTTTTCCAGCGCAATGGTCTGTTCCCCGCGCAGCAAGAGCTGCGTGGGATGACCGGCGGAAAGGAAGTTCAACTGTCTTTGCTTTAGATCAATGTCCGCCAGGACACAGGTAAAGAAGGCCCCCAGCGCGGCGAATTTTTGTCGGTAGTTCTCATTCAAGGCGGCCAGCAGGGCCTCGGGGGACTGCTCGCTGCGTTTCAGACTTTCGTATTCGCCCTTGATGGCCATGGTAATCAGCGCCGCCCGCACGCCGTGGCCTGTAGCATCGGCCAGGAAAAGCCGGTATCGATCCGGCCCGATCTTACAGATATCATAGAGGTCCCCGCCTACCTCGGCCTGCGGATGATAGCGGACCGCAAACTGAATGCCGGGATCGCTGACCGGCGCCGGCAGGGTTTGCTCCTGAATCTTCCGCGCCAGGTTCATGTCGCGGCGAATTCCTTCCAGGGCGTCCTGCAATTCGCGCGTCTTTTCCTGTACCATTTCTTCCAGTCGTGCAGCGTAACCCTGCAGCTGACTTCTGGCTTCGCGCACCGAGTGTACCATTCCGTTGAAAGAGCCGGTGACGCGGCCAATTTCGTCGCGAGCGCTAACGGCAATGTGAACGCCCAGATCGCCGCGATCCACGCGCCGCACTCCCTCCAGCAGACGCATCAGCGGCGACAGCAGGCCGCGTTGAAAGAAGGCCGGAGTGATCAGCAACGCCGCCGCCGCGGCCAGCAGCAGCGCCACAATAAAGCGCATCGCCGGCCGATGTTCATATTCTTCGCGCAGATCCACATAACGCAGGCCCGCCTCGCAGAGCTCCGGGCGACAGCGCCGGTCGTCCGGCGCACAATGCGAGGGACAGGCGACAGCGCCGGCCAGATAGATCTGCCGCGGGTCGTTCCAATCGGCAGAGACATAGCAGTATTGCTGGGCGCAGGGAAGTCGCGGCGGAAGCAGCTGTCGGGCGTCGCCAAACAAAAGACGACCGTCGGCGGCGCGCCGAGCATAGTCAGGCAGCGTCCGCTCGTTGCCGTCGCGCCAGAATGCCAGCGGCGTACTGGCAAAACGATCGCTGATGCGCTGGGCGCTGGCGCGTTCGTAGTCGGGCGAAAGAAAATAGAAAAGTCCACAGGTCAAAAAAGCCAGCAGGGCCAGCATGATCGACGAAAGCCGGGCGCGCAGCGTTGAGGGGATGGCCGCATTGTTGAAGTAGGCGTCAAAGGCAAAGAGCGCAATGCCAATGCAGCCCATGGAGAGCAAGAAGCGGTAGCTGCTTACGCCCAGCAAACCTTGCAGGTAGGCCACATAGGCGACGACCAACGAAAGTTGCGCGGCGCTGATCCAGGCGAAGTAGCGCAAACTGCGGGCGCGCGTCACCGCGCCGCTGAGTCTGGCGCTGCGTGCGCGACGGACAAAAACTACCAGGGAGCAGGCGATGCCCAGCAATTGCAAGATTCCCGAGACGGCGGTGGCCGCGGATTGGCCCTGCAGACGATAGACTCCCCATTCAGAATGGAAGACGACAGGGAAAGCGTGCATCTCCGCCAGGGTCCAGGCGTAGTCAAGCAAGGCGATCAGTAGAAAGATGCGCGGCAGCCAGCGCGCTTCGACGCTACGCATTCGAAAGGGATAAGCGTAGGCAAAGCGAAGCCAGAAAACCGGCGCCAGAACAAAAATGCTGTGGACATGGACAGAGTAGGCGGCGCGCGGATCAAGCCAGGAAAGATACGCCACCCAGCCCGCCGACCAGATGGCAATGATTGCAAAGTAGAGAACCAGGCTGCGCGTCGATTGCCTGGCGCTGCGCTGCGAACTCAGCAGGTAAGCGCAAAAATAGACAGCAAGCAGAAAGACAGCAAAGAAATAGACGGCGTGACGGCTGAACAGTAGCACAAGGGATCTCGGCATGGAGCCTGATGCGCGCCGCCCATACTGGCAATACCAATTCGGCCAGAAGAAGCCGGCGCGCGCTCAGGGAACATAGACCAGGTCCAGCGGTCGCAGACCAACATTGATCGGCGCCGGCGTGATCGGACGGTCGCCGCTGTTGGTGTCAAAGAGGACCACGCCAGGGCTGGCAAAACTGGCGATGGCCGCTGCCAGTACGCCGCTATCGGTCAAAAGCAAGCCGGCTACGTAGCCGCCAGTGGACGGGAAATAGGCCAGCTGACTGACAAATTGCCCGTTGGAGGGATTGAAGCGCTGGATGGAATGCGAGAAGTCGGCGTAGGACACCAGCGCATAGCCCTGTTGATCGTTGCTGATTGCAACGTCAACGATGTCGCCGCCTGCCGCGCTTTCGGAGTACAGCAATTGGGGAAAAAAGCTGCGCGTTGAAAGATCAAATGCGACCACGCCGCCATCCAGGCGAAAGTTGAAGCCAAAATAACCCGGCGCAGCAACATAGAGTACGGGTCGACCCTGCAGCTGGGCGCGACGGAGCTTGCTGAAGGGATTGAGCGCCGGCATTCGGTACTCGGCAACCGGCATCAAACTGGCGGCGTCAATCTCCACCAGCGAAGAGTAATCGGTTGGGGGTCGGACAAATACGGGATCATTCTGGTTGAGACGCTGCACGCTTACAAACAGGCGGCCTGCCTCGTAGTACAGAGAATCCAGTTCGGGAATGCCATCAAAGGGATCGGCAAAGGCGGCCAGCGAGATGCGCGAGAGGATCAGACCGGCGGAGGGATGAACCGCCAGCACCTCGCTGCTTCGATACAGCGAAACAAAGGCAAGCGAAGGCGAGACTACGGCGATATCATGCGGATTGGCCCCCGCGCCGACGGAGAACTCCGCCTCGGTTTGGTAGAAGAGCGCCGGATTCAGCACCTGAATATTGTCGCGATTGAGCCGGTTCACAATGTAGACGCGACCATCGAAGGAGCGAGCCACCGCGTCGGAATGAATGGAAGTGAAGCCGGGCAGCGGAGCGCCCTCCAGGGTCATTGTTGAAAAGCGTCCGGCCGCGCCCAGATCGCTGGAGACCACGCCAATGCGATTGCCGCCCGCGCCGCCCGCCAGAAAATCAAAGAGCGTAGGCGGCGGAATGTCGCTCAATGGCCCGCAGCCAGGCAAGATCGATGACAGAAACAGCAGGCTGCAAAGCGGCAGCCTGCGGCGCAGATCAAAAGCGATACTGTAGCGAAGCATAGTAACTCCTTCCGGGCAGCGGATAGTTGACCAGATCGGCAACGCGCGTATTTTGAACATTGCGCACCTCGAAGTTGGCCAGCAGTTCTTCCTTTTCCTGGGCTGCGCCCAGAATCGACCAGCCGAGGACAAAGTTGTAAATCCAGCGGCCGGGCAGATAGCTGAAGGGCTCGTTGGTGCGATCGCGATACACGGCGCCAACAAAGGTCGCCTCCAGCGTAATTTCAAAGGGCGAAGGCAAAAGCGTAAGTCCGCTTTGCAGTTCGTGCAGCGGCCGCAGCGGCAGGTATTTGCCGCGCAGATAAGCTACCGAGCTGGCATTGATGGCGCGCTGATACGTATAGTTTGCATAGAATCGAAAGCTTTCCTTGCGCTCGATACGCAGCGAGGACTCCAGTCCGCGGAAGTCCGCGGCATCCACATTCTCGGCGCGCAGGCTGAACTGCGAATTGGGCGTCAGCAAGATCAGGTCGCGCACGCTGCGGTGGAAAGCGGCGACCGAAAGCTCGGCCAGCCAGAGGCTCTGCTGCCATTGTACAAAGGGCCCCAGCTCCGCGCTGCGCGACTGCTCCGGGCGAAGCGTCGCATTGCCCAGAATGCTGCCGCGTTCGCCAAAAAGTTCAAGGAACAGCGGCATCCTTCGACCGCGCTCCGCCGCGCCGCGCAGCTCAACACGCAGCGCCTCTCCGCGCCAGAGGGCCAGTGCTGCGCCCAGACGCAGGCTGTCGTATTCCAGCTTGCGTCGTTCGGCGCCAATTGGATTGAGGTTGCGGATATTCTGGGCGGCGTCCTGAAAACGGTCCAGCGTGCGACGCCACTCGTAGGCCGGCGTCAAGCGCAGCCTGGCATTGAAGAATTCGAAGAGGTCCTCCAGGCGAGCAAGGCTCGTATGCCGGGTGCGCGTCGGAAATTTTTGCAGTCGCTGATCGTAACGGTTGCGCTGGTCGGCATGGTAGATCTCGCGTTCGATCGATAAGTACAACTTTATTGTTTGGTAGTATTCAGGAAGGTAGAGCCAGGGCTCCACAATCCAGCCGAAATGCTGTAGCCGCGCTTCGCTTCCGCCGCCGGGTCCGGCAATTTCCTGCTGCGGGTCCTCAAAGTCCGTCTGGTATTCCGTATAATAGAGGCGACTTTGCAGTCGCAGGGCCTCCAGTCCCAGTCCGCGCCAGTCGGCGGCCAGGCCGCTGGTATTGCGAAAGGAGGCGAGGTTGGCCGCCGTGGTCTGAGCGCTGGCCGGGCCCGGCGCGCCGTTCTTGCGGTAGCTCAGATCGTTCAGCGCCGTCCACTGTGCGCCGAGGGCATCAAAGCCCAGATTGATAGTTGCATACAGCGAACGATAGCCGGCATTGCGGCGCTGGTCTTCAAAATCATCGAAGTAGTTCAGGTTGGGGGTGCCATTGTCATTGTGGAAGGGGTAGTCCTGGTCGGAACGGGCCACACGCGCCGAGGCCGCGTAACGCAGCGTTTCGCCGCCCCAGGCGCCGCCAGCCAGCGCGTAGCTGCCAAAGGAACCGCCCTCGGCGCGCAAACGGCCGCCCGATACGCCGCCGGCATGGCGCGTAACCAGATTCACAGCGCCGCCAATGGGCGAGCCGGGATATTCGCCGCCGCGAAAAACCTCGACGCGTTCGAAAGCGTCCAGGTTGAAGTCGGCCAGATTCACCTCGCCGCTGACGGCGTTATTGAGCGGAATGCCATCTATGTAGAAGTTTACTTGATTGGGATTGGCGCCGCGAATGGAAAGCGTCTCGTAGGCGCCCTCGCCGCCATAGCGTCGCACGCGCAGACCGGCCTGACCATCGAGAGCCTCGCCCAGGCTGGCGTGGGCGCGACGCACCTGATCGGTTTCGATGACGGTCGCAGCCGAGGAACGCAGCTGCGGATCGTCATCGCTGCGCGGCGCCGTAACTTCAACTGGATCGGTAAGCGTCGAGTCTTCGGCCAGCGCCAGACCTGGCAAAGCCAGAAGCAGGCCAAGACTGGCAAGCCACACGAATGATTGCGATTGCATCTCCCCTCTGTTGCGAGCGAACTGCCCGGAAATCTCCCGGGCCCCCTCGCCTGCTAAGAGCGCGAGATGCGGCGCGTCTGTACGCGAGACGCGATCCGCGGGGAAGATCTGGCTACGACGCCGAATAGAACGGCATCTTACAGTTGCGCGTCAGCGGGGGAATTGCCAGCCATGCCGGCGCACCCCACTTCCTCCCTGGAGATGTCGCCAACGCTGTTGGCAGCGCCCTTGCAGTCAAGCGCGTGCAGCGGTCTACAGCTCTATTTGCACCGGGCCTGCCAGGCGAAGGCGGCGCGCGCCCAGCTGCAGGCGATAAGCGCGCACTTCGACTCCGGCCGCAGCTGCAAGACGCAATGCGCGAGCGTAGGCCGGATCAATTGTTTCCGCCGCACGCAGCAAACGACCATCGCTGCGTTGAATCAAGAACAGCAAGATGGCGCGCGCCCCGCGAGCGTGCAAGGCGCTCATTTCACTCAGGTGCCTTCGAGCGCGCGCGCTGGGCGCATCCGGAAAGTAATATACGCCGCCCTCGCACATTGAGACGCTCTTTACTTCGAGGTAGCACGGTCGGCCATTGAGTCGCAAAGCAAAGTCCAGTCGACTGTGCGCCGATACCTGCACCTCGCTCTTCAGCATGGTCACAGCGCCCAGTTCCCTGAGGCGCCCCTGCTGCAAGGCCTCGCGCACGGCAAAATTTGCCTGGTGTGTTTTGACGCCAATCCAGCATCGGCCGTTGTGCACTTGCTCCAGCGTGTAGCGCAACTTGCGCTTTGAATTTGGGCCGCTATCTGAGATGCGTGCGCGCCAGCCTTCGCCCAGGCAGGTGCGCATGCTGCCAGGGTTAGCACAAAAAACCGTTTGCGTGCTTCCATCCGGCAGGCGCACATCGGCCAGAAAGCGTTTGTAGCGCCGCAAGAGCAGCGCTTCGGTCAAAGGCGCGGAGTAGTACACAAGACAGGACGCGGAGAATCAAGCGCGGCGCCAATCGCTTCGCGATTGACCGGACGCTGCAATCTCTTGCTCTGCGCCATGCAGGCCCCGGTAGCGCTGGTAGACGACGATCCTTCCATCGTTGGCTTGATCACGCGCCTGCTGGAGAGCCGCTACCGCAACCTGCCCATCCTGCAACTGGGAACGCTTGGCGAGGCGCGTCGTCATCTGCTGGAGCTTGATCCGGCGCCCTGCTTGCTGATTCTTGACTGGACGCTGCCTGACGGCGAAGGGGTGTCGCTGCTGCGCGAGCTGAAGGCTAACACACGCGGACGACTGATGCCAGTAATCATGCTGACGGCGCACAGCGAGGCGGAGTTTGTTCGCCAGGGAATTGCCGCCGGCGCCTTTTACTATCTGACCAAGCCGGTGCAGCCGCCGCTGCTGCTGGCCACGGTCGGCGCCGCCTTTGATCAATTTCGCGCCCTGCAACAATCGGCGGAAGAGATTGATGAACTGCGTATGGCAGTGTTGGATATGGAACGCGGCGAGTTTCGGGTGCAGAGACCGCCAGAAGCGCTGCGCCTCAGTCGCTGGTTGAGTCATCTGGAAAGCGATCCGGCGCGACTGCGCTTTGGCTTAATGGAGCTGCTCACCAACGCCATTGAACACGGCAACCTGGAGATCAGCTACCAGCAAAAGAGTTCGCTGCTGCGCAGCAACGAACTGGATGACTTTCTGCAGGCGCGACTGGAGGAAGCGCCTTACAGTCAGCGCTACGCAACGCTGCGATTCTGGCGCGAGGGTCCCAATAAGCTTTTCGAAATCGAGGATATGGGTCAGGGATTCGACCATCGCCCCTACCTGACGCTCTCTGCCGACCGCGCCTTTGATCTGCACGGCCGCGGCATTGCCCTGGCCCGCGAGCACTCCTTTGCCGCTCTGGATTACCAGGGCGCCGGCAATATCGTTCGCGCCACAAGTCTGGGCGGCGGCCAGCCGCTCGCAGCAAGCGACGCCCTTTAGCCCAAGAGCGCTGGCAATATACTAGAACAGATTGAGCATGCGCTGGAGCAACCTGGCAGGCGAGCCCGGATCGGTCACGATGGCGGCGACAATGCCAGTGATGGCCCCGCCAAAATGCGCTTCGTGACTGATGCCGTCGCCGCCGCGCTTCATCATGTAGTAGGTCAGCGCCAGATAAAGCAACGCATAGATCGGCCCCGGAATGGGCAGCGGAACGAACATGAAATAGATATTCATCTGGGGCTGAAACAATATCGAAGCGAAGATAATGCCGCTGACCGCGCCGCTGGCCCCCAGACAACTGTAGCGCGGATCTTTGTGACGTACAATATAAACCAGAATCGAGCCGCCCACGCCTGCCACCAGGTAGAGAATGACGGCGGCGATATCGCCCATCGCCTGCGCCGTCAGCGGAGCAAAAAAATAGAAGGAAAGCATATTGAACACAAAGTGCGCCCAGTTGGCATGGGTGAACATGGACAGAAAGACGCCTTCCCAGTTGCGCCCCTGCGCCGTTTCATAGGGAATGAACAAGGCGCGTCGGTCGCCGCGCTGCAGGGCCTCGAAGCCCCAGAGCGTGATGCCAAGGTTCACAGCGATGATCAAGAGCGTGGAAATCATTGGCGCAAATTTCAGCGGCGTCGTGCGCCTGTCAAGACGGCGCGAGGTGCAGGCTGTGAGGACTCAGGAAACGCGACGCCAGTAGATGCGCGGCCCCTCTGGCTGACGCACGATGCGCACAGTGCAGGCGGCCTGGGGATCGGGCGCCGCATCGACGCCGCCGCCCAGGGCATACTCGCGCAGCTCGGCGGCGTTGCTGGAAAACTGCAGCTCCAGGGTCTCGCCGTCTGCGGCAAATTGCATCTGGTAAGAGAGCGATTCCAGCTGCGCCACATCCAGCAGCCAGCGCGGACGTTGGGCGGAGAGTTCGGCGGCCAGAAAGGAAACAAAGGGAGCGCCACAAAGCGGCAGCTCGGCAAAACCTGCGGCATTTTCGGCGGCAAAGCGGCGAATCAAGGCATCCAGTTCAACGGCGCCCAGCAGGGCGCGCAATGCCGGGAATTGTTCGGCCAGGCTGCGACCAATGGCGCGCTGCGCGCCATTGATGTAAATCTGCAGCCGACGGCGCAACTCTTCGTCGGAAAGCCCGGCGCCAAGCGCGCTGCGCAGCTCGGGCGAAATGTTGCGCAGCGCCAGGGGCGCATCCACGGACGAGATCAGCGCCATGAATTCGCGTTGAAAATCATCAAGCCGCATGCTCAACCATCAGGGCGCGCGCCTGTTGCAATTCGCCAAGCAGCTCCTCAAGCGGCGGCAGGTTCTGATCGCGCTCCAGGCACAGGGGCCGCGGACCAATGCGCTCAAGGGCCGCTTGCCAGAGCTTCCAGACCGCGCCGTCCACGGGCGCTCCATGGCTATCGACGAGCAGTCCGTCAAGATCCTGATAGCCGGCGATATGATACATGGCAACTGAAGCGGCGTCCAGACAGTCCAGAATCTGCCGCGGATCCTCGCCAAAATTGTGGAAATTCACAAACAAATTATTGATATCCAACAACAATCGGGCGCCGCTGCGCCGGGCGCAGGCTGCCAGGAATTGGCCCTCGCCCATTTCGCCCACGGGCCGCAGACAGGCGCTGACATTCTCCAGGATCAGGGGCGCGCCCAGCCACTCCTGGGCCTGGGCCACGCGGCCGCTTACGCGCTTTAGACTCTCTTCCGTAGCCGGCAGCGGCAACAGTTCATGGCTGAAGCGTCCGGCGGCCGCCGTCCAGCAGAGGTGCGCCGATACTTGCGTCGCCTGCAGGCGGCGCATCATGTCGGCGATGCGCAGCAGGCGTTCGCGGTCCAGAGGCATGGCCCCGCCAATATCCAGACCCGTGCAGTGAAAGGCCAGGTTGTAACGCTGGCGCAGTTCATCCAGCGCCAGCCATTGTCGACGTTCGCCGTCGGCAAAATTGTCGATCAGAATCTCCAGCCACTGCGGACGACGTTCATCGCCCTCGTCCGCCAGTTGCAAAAGTTCATCAAAGTATTCGGAGCGAAAGCCCAGGCCAACGCCGCTGAGGGCCACGGCCGTAACAATCCTTAGATCACGCGCCCGCCAGCAATCTTTTCGCAAAGACCCTTGGGTACGCTGATCCATTCGCCGGCAACATTGTCGGCGCTTGCCTGGCCGGAACAGCTGTGGGCGCTGGTGCTGCAGTCGTTCTTTCCGGCGCGCGCTACGCCGGCGCAGCGTTCTGTACCCTGCCACTCGCTGGCCTCGGGATGGCCGCCGTTTGAGGGAGAACAAAAGGCAAGACTTCCGCCAAGTGCGCTGCTGACCAGCGCCGCCGCTGCCACCCGTTTGGTCCAATTGCTCGATCCTGCCATCGTTTCCTCCAGCCCGCGCAATGCGGCGCTGCGGGACAGGAGACGGCAGCAGCCGCTCCGTTGCAGCAAAAAAATGCGCTGCTCAGGGCGCCAGGCCGCAAGCCCTACCTGGCAAGCATCTCCTTGCCCTGCGCCGAAAGCAAATCCTGGATCTGCTCAGAATCAAAGCAGTAGACGGGCGCGTTCTCGGCCAGCCCCTGCTGCGGCGCCAGCGCCAGGCAGAGGCCAGAACTTTGCAGCAGCAGCGCAGCATTGGCCGACGCCGCACTCTCCGCCTCGCCCATGGCCTGCAAAGCGCGACTGCGCAGCGTCGCCAGCGCCGCTCCGTCGCGCAGCAATTCGGTCGGCGCAATCTGCCGCTGATCGCTCAAGGACCAGAGCGCTCCGTCAAGATGGATCTCAGGCTGTGAACAATCGGCGCAGTGAATGGATACCACTGCAATGCTCAACCAGCGGCCAGGGGCCAGTCTGATTCCGTATGCAATACTCAACTTTCCATAGCTTGCCCCGGCGTGCAGCTTGAGCGGCTGTAAAGCATTGCGGTCCACCCAGGCGTTGATTGACTGGCGCAACGCATCGGAATCAGCCTCGCGCACCCACGGAAAGGCCACGTCGTAGTATGCATCTTCCTGAATTACCTGCTTGCGTTCGATCCATAACTGGCCGCTGGGATCGCGATGTTCTTGAAAATCGCGTTGCAGGCTGCGCCGTCCGGAAGGGACCGGCGCGCCCGGTTCATTGTGGCTGGAACAGAGCGCCAGTTGCAGTAACAGGATTGTAATGATTGTTCGCAGCAGCATGGCGGGCTTGCGCGACTGCGCGCCGATCGCCCGCCCTGTCAATCGCTTCCGCTATTAGCGGGAGGCGGCGCCGCCGCGCACAAAGCCAAAGAACCACAGTCCGGTTGCGGCCAGGGTGGGCAGCACCACCAGGAAGGTCAGCGCAACAAATACGACGTTGTTGACTGGATCAGCGTCAAAGTCAATGCCGTGCACTCCCGGGAAGGCCTTGATCGCCGTGATCAGCCAGTTGCTGAAGTTGGCCAGCACCAGCAGGTTGCCGATCAAGCGCAGCGTCTTCAGTTCATACTTCAAGTGTGCCAGCGAGAGCGCATAGCCAAAGAGCATGAAAGCGCCCAGAATGGCGTTGAGGTGCGAGCCAAGCATGATACGGCCGTCGGCCGGAATTTTGTGCGTCATCCCCGCCGAGACCAGTATGCCGGTGAGCATGCCCAGAAAGAGCAACAGTGCGCCTGCTTTCAATTGCGATTGTTTCAATGTATCCATAACTCCCCCAGAAATTATGGCCCGAGCCCTGCGTCCTGAGATAGGACGTCAATCACGACAAAAGAAAAATCATCCGCCAGATGGACAGTATCACCGGTCCAATTCAAGACAGTATCAAAGAGCTGCGCGGCAAACTGCTCGGCGTCCAGGGCCAGGGATTGACGCAGCAGTTGTTCCAGACGCTCCTCGCCAAACATCTCATCGCCGCTGTTGATAGCTTCGGTGACGCCATCTGTATAGAGGACAATACGGTCGCCGGGCGCCAGATCGACCTGCGCCAGCTGCAGATCAATTTCGGGAAATACAGCCAGCAAGGCGCCCGCCGGTTTAAGACGCAGGAGCTCGCCGTCGGCGGCGCGGAGCAAGTAGACCGGCGGATGGGCGGCATTGGACAGCAGCAATTTGCTTCGCGTCCGGTCGATCCAGGCAAAGGCCGCCGTCACAAACTCTGATCCGGTGTTGCGCAGCAGCGCTTGATTCATATTGTACAGCAATGCATCCGGCGCGCCAAACTCCTGCTGAAAAAACCACAGCGTGACCTTGAGCATTGATACGACCAGCGCTGCCGGCACGCCGTGGCCCGAAACATCAGCGACAATGCAGCCAATGCCGCCGTCATCGGTCGGACAGAAGTCGTAAAAATCGCCAGCCAGACCGGTCATTGGCTGGTAGCGTGCGGCGATGCGCAGGCCAGGCGTTGGCGGCAGCGCGCGCGGCAGGAGCGATTGCTGAATTTGATGCGCTACCGCCAGCTCGCCCTGCAACATGGCCAGGTGCGATTGCGATGCTGCAGCGCGCTTCAACTCCAGTAGCGTGCGCACGCGCGCCTGCAATTCCTGGGCGTCGAAAGGCTTCACCAGATAGTCGTTGGCCCCGCTTTCCAGGCCAGTCACCAGATCGCTGACGCGATTTCGCGCCGTCAAAAGTATGACTGGCAGTTCGGTTGTAGAAAAGGATTCGCGTACAATGCGGCAAACCTCATAGCCGGAAAGCCGCGGCATCATCACATCGAGCAAAATGAGATCGAAGTTTGCTTCTTGCAGCGCGGCCAGCGCCTCCTGACCGCTGGCGCACTCGCGCACCAGGTACTGGGACATGGAGAGATGATTGCGCAGCACCTGCAGGTTGACGGGATCATCATCAACAATCAGGATATGAGCGGGCCGCTCCTCGGCAAGGACAGCCTCGCGAGGCGCACTCTCGGCCGGCGCTACAGCGCTGGCCGCCGACTCTGCCGCCGCCTCATGGACCGACGGCGCGCCTTCGGCTGGCGCAATCGATGGCAGAAGACGCAGATGCTGCGCCGCGCTTGCTTCTTCGGCGGCGGCGCTGGAGAGCTCGGCGGCTTCCACAGCCGGCAATGTAAAACGAAATTCGCTTCCGCCTTCGGCGCGCCGATGCGCAGAAATCTTTCCGCCGTGCAGTTCCACCAGACTGCGCGTGATGGAAAGCCCGAGGCCGGCGCCGCCGTATTCGCGACCGATGGACCCATCGGCCTGCGTGAAAGAATCAAAGATCGACTCCAGACGATCTTCGGGCAGGCCAATGCCGGTATCAAGCACGCTGATGCGAATCATCGCTGGCTGTTCTGGATCGCGTCCTGCTTCAATGCGCACTTCGCCGCTGGCGGTGAACTTGATGGCATTGCCAATCAGATTGAGCAGAATCTGTTCCAGTCGATCTTCGTCGGCATCAACATAGAGACCCGGCGCCTGATTGACCAGCCGCAGCTGGCGCGCTCCCACCAGTCCCTGGGAAAGCGCCAGTGCGACATCAATGGCCGATGCAATGTCCACTGGACGACGGCGCAATTCCAGATCGCGGTTGCGCAGCCGCGAGAAATCCAGGATGTCATCGACCAGACTGGCCAGACGACGACCGCTGTCGCTGATCAACTGCAGATTGCGCCGCATCACGGCGCTGGTTTCGCCGGCGGCGCCGCCCAGCAGCGAATCGGAAATGCCAACGATGCCATGCAAGGGCGTGCGCAATTCGTGCGAGGTGTTGGCCAGGAATTCATCCTTCAACTGGTCCAGGCGCTGCAGCTCGACGTTACGCTGCTGCATCTGCAGCGAGAGCTTTTCTGCGGTATTGTAAGCGCGAGCAAAGAGCCGGCTGAGCATGTAGGCCTGGGAGAAGATGAAAACAAACAGGCCAAGCGGCAAGATGTAGGCGCTGTGTATGATCAGTCGCGAGGCCAGAAAGTCATTGATAATGGTAGCGATAAAAAAGAGCAGCCCCAGCAGCGAGAACAGCGCTCCCTCCTGGCGACGGGCGGAGGCCAGGATCAGGGCGGTGATCAGCCAGAGGAAAACGATCAGCAGGCTGATGAAATAGTAAGGAAAGATTGGAATGAAGCTGCGCGAGGGCAGGACCAGCAGGGCCACAATGCAGGGCAGCGCCGTTAGCGAGGAAAAGAGAATCAGCGAGCGCTTGAGTCGACCGCCAAAGAGCAGCGCCACAAAAGCGGCAAAGAGCGGGCCGCCGACGTAGACCAGAAAATGGTCGATCATCTTGTAGTGTTCGTAGGACAGATCGTGCAGGAAGCGGTGGATGGTTGTCTCGCCGGTAACCGGAATGCGCAGCGCCATGTCCAGGCAGAAGAGTCCAAAAAGCAGCGCCGGCAAATCGCTGCGCCGGCTCACAAACAATCCAATGTGGTAGACCGCGGCCAGAATCAGAGCGCCGAACAGGAGGTAGTCGGAAAGCAGTTTGCCCTCGCGGCGCGATACAATCTGCGCCGCCGGCCCCAGATCGATGCTCTCCCAGATGCCTGCTGAATCATTGGCGTAGTTCGATGTATGATAGAGCAAGCGCAGCTGCGCAGCTGGCGTAGGCGGCAGCGCAATCAGCTGGACGCTTACCTGCGGCCGGGCGCGACTTTCATCCAGCGCGGGATTTCCGCTCTCTCCGACCTCCTGCCCGTTGGCGTAGAGTCGCATCGCCGTATCCACCTGACGCTGGTAGAGCATCAGGCCCTCGCTGTGCGGCGGAAGCAAAATGGTCAGCGCGTAGCTGGCGGCGCCAAAGGGCGGCCGCTTCTTTTCCGAATCGACCCAGCTATTTGGAACTTCAACGAACTCGCCGCCCTCAAGTGCAAGGCCCCTTGCGTCCTGCGCTGGGTCCAGCAGTCGGTTGAAATAGAAATGCCACTGCCCGTCCAGCCTGACCGGCCCCTCGTCGGCAAAGTCCCAATGGCGCAAATCGAGCACGCCATTCACAGCGCGCGGCGCTGTCCGCGGCGCACCCCCCTTGCCGCAGCTTCCGGCGCCCAGCGCAAGGCAGAGCAGCAGCGCCGCCAGCCAGCTCGTCGTATTGAAGTGGGAGTGGAAAAAGGACCTCATGGCAGCAAGCCGATGCGCAGGGCGCGATTGTTGAGCCATGCATTCGATCTCGTCAAGCGAATGAGCCGCGCTTTCGACCATGGCTTTTAACACTTCTTTGAAACCCTTCGCCGCTGTCTGCGTCCCTTGATGCGGAGCTCAAACATGAAACACTACGATCATATTTTGATAGGAACCGGACAGGCCAGCACGACAATCCTGCCGCCGCTGCTGGCCAGCGGTCAGAAGATTGCGGTGATCGAGGGCGCCTCGGTAGGCGGAACCTGCGTCAACAACGGCTGCACGCCGACCAAGACGCTGGTGGCCAGCGCACGCGTGGCGCAGCTGATCCGGCGCGCAGCGGAATATGGCGTCCACGCTGGCTCGCCACAGATCGATTTTGGGGCGGTGATGGCGCGGGTCAACGGCATCCGCCATGGCAATCGCGATCGGCTAACTGAATGGATGAAATCGGAGGCAAATATCGACTTCTATGCCGGCTGGGCCAGCTTCAGCGGCGAGCGACGCGTGAAGGTTGGCGATCAGGAAATGGAAGGCGAGCGCATCTATATTCACGTTGGCGCTTCGCCGCGTCTGCTGGATATTCCAGGTCTCGCCCAGAGCGGCGTCATGACCAACATCGAACTTCTGGAGTTGAAAGAGCTTCCCGAGCACCTGCTGATTCTGGGCGGCAGTTACATCGGTCTGGAGTTTGGCCAGGTCTTTCGTCGACTGGGTTCAAAGGTTACGGTGCTGGAGGCTGCGCCACAGATTACGCCGCGCGAGGATGACGACATCTGCACACAGGTGCGCAGCATGCTGGAGGAAGAAGGCATGGTCATCCACAGCGGCGTCAAGATTCAGTCGGTGCAGGGAACCTCGCCAATCGAGATCCGTTATGAGCACGGCGGCAGCAGCCAGACCATCAGCGGCTCGCATCTGCTGGCGGCCGTCGGTCGCAGTCCAAATACCGCAAAGTTGAATCTGGCGGCGGCCGGCGTGCGTTGCAATGCTCAGGGCTTTATCGAGACCGATGAATATCTCCAGACCAGCGCGCCTGGCATCTTTGCCCTGGGCGACGTCAATGGCCGCGGCGCCTTCACACACACCGCCGTGCACGACGGCCAGGTAATGATCGCTAACTGGCAGGGCCGCCAAACGAAAGTCAGCGATCGTCAGCCAATCTTTGCCATGTTCACCGATCCGCCGCTGGCGCGCATTGGCCTGAATGAAAAGGACGCACAGGCGCGCGGCATTGCCTACCGACTGGCGCAGCGGCCCATGGAGCGCATCAACCGCGCACGCGAGATGGGCGAAACTAAAGGTTCCATTAAGATTCTGGTAGAGAAGAACAGCGAACGATTTCTGGGCGCGACCATTCTGGGCGTCGGCGGCGACGAGATCATCAACCACTTTGCACCCTATCTCTATGCCGGACTGACCGTCAAAGAGATGCAGCGCGCCGTGCTTGTGCATCCCACCGTCAGCGAGCTATTGCCGTTTATACTGGAGACCCTGGCTTAGGCCAGGGGCGGCGGGCGGGCGCCCTGACCGGCGCGGCCTGCCGGTAAATCGGTCCGGCGCTTTTCCGGGCGCGTCCCTCGCGCGGGGGCGCGGTCGTCATCTTGAATTCCGCAGACGATCTGCGGAATTGCCTGTCCTCCCGGATGCTTCGCCGCGGTCGGAGGCCATGCCTGTCCCGCACGCGAATCTACTCCGTCCTTTTACTCTACTCTCCGCTGCCGGCAATCCGGCCGGCCTGCAGGTCCGATTAAAGAGCATGCGCAGTTTTTTTGTGCGCATGAATTCTTAAACATTCAAGAGTATTGCTTCAGTTGTGCAAGAGAAAATTGAAGTTTACTCTTCTGTCAGATGCGGAATAACTCGCGGAAGCTGCCCTCTGTGTAGCGTTCGTGAAAGTTTCACGTTTCCCCGGAGAGACTGCTCTCGCTTTCGCATATTTTCCCGCCACGGCAACTGAAACCGTCATTGCTTCGTGCAACAATCGCGCATTGCTGGCAGCCAATCGCGTGCTCAGGCAGGCGCTCTATTCGTTTAAGGGCGCCAAACAGCGACTGGCCAGGGCCAGGATTGTAAGCAGGGCGCAGCGGCTCTCCGGCAGTGTGCGAGCCCTGTACCTCCGGTCGCTCGGCATCTGTTCGCAGCAGATTCGCCCCGGGCAGCGCCGCATCGAAGCCTGCAAATCCTCGATCTACCAACTCTGTCGCGCACTCGGTCTTTCCCGGGTATTCAGGAGCTTCCGTCGCAAGCATCCAATCGGAATTCGCGCAGGCAGGTCCGGAGAAATCCTGCATACCGATGTCACGCGCATGTTCTTGAGCGATCACCGCATGGTACATGTGCATGTCCTGATGGACAACTTCTCCAGATGCATTCTGGCTGCCGTAGCCACCTTCCCGGCATCCGCCACGCTGTGGCGCTCGATCTTCGAAGGCGTTCTTGACCGCCACACCGATATTCTTCCCTCGTCCTTTGATCTCATCGTCGACGACGGCTCCGAGAACAAAGGAGAACTTGCTGAACTGGCCGACAGCGCTCCCGATCGTGTTCGTCGGCTGGCGGCCCAGAAGGACATCACCTTCTCGAACTCGATGGCCGAAGCCATAAATCGAATTCTGAAAGGTCAGTACATTCAGGAGCGCGTATTCACAACCCTGGCTGGATTCCAGGAAGCCGTAGATGAAGCGGTTAAGGACTACAATAACCGTTGCCACGGGTCCCTTCACGGCACGCGACCTCTGCCGGCATTTCACGGCGAAATTCCCGATCGCCACCGCTTCGCTGCCAGAATTGTAGCAGCGCGCGCTCTGCGCATCGAAGAGAACTCGAAATTCAACTGCAAGGCCTGTAAGTCCGGTGAGAACTCCGCAGTGACCGTCGCATTGCCGGAGTTGAACGCCGGCGAAGGCCAGATCGGCGGATAGACAGGCGGCTTCGCCGCCTGTTCTGGTCTTTGAGTAAGCCCTGGTCATACTCTGGAAATACCGTACGCATTTGCGTACGGTCTCCCTGCAACTCGTCGTAGACGCAGCCGGGCGACCTCCACGCTTTGAAATCCTGAATCGGCCAGGAACGCTCCGCCATAAGCTCCACTCCATTCCGCAAGCATATTGGCTCCAAGCCCGGAGAGCATTTCAATAGCAATATTTTGTGATGCCACACTCTCTGGAAAAGATCTCGTTGAATATGTCATCATTCATGATGATGACGCATCTTCTTGAACCGACCCATAACGAGCGGTTTATTGCACTTCTCAGCCAACACTATCCGACCAGTATCGAAGCCCGCGCTGAAATCAATGCGTTGCCGCTTGCACCCGAAATCTGGAAAGAATAGCCTGTATTGCGCAATTGCAGCCGCGCAAGCGCTTCAGTCTGCAGCCAAAGAGCTGCAAATCTATCGAGCCTACTGGCAGATCGACCCCGTGCAGGTGAGCGACTGGCAATCCGTTCCGGCGACACAGGCCCGTCCAGTGGGACAGAGCGCCGCAGTCGTTCCGCCGCAGTCGGTTGCGGTTTCAAATCCATCTTGAACAGCATTGCAATTGCCGGGCGATATTGTTGCGCAAGTAACAGCAACGTTGGTAACGGAGGACGAGCCGACGGTCCCTGTGTTGTTGGCAATTGTGCAGCGGCGCGTGTTGGCAACGCTACAAGTAGAGGGCGCTACGAAATTGGGCTGGCTGGTGAATATAACCGAGTAGCTGCTGCCGGAAGTCACGTTGCGGGCCAGCACAAAGGCGCCGAGAGTGGAAACAGCGACGTTGGTTGTCGTCCCGCCATTGCTGAGCCTGAGACCATAGGAGCCGGTCAAATCGCCGGTCGTGGTTCCGCCAATCGAGATGCCGCCGGATAGCGCGGCCAGAGCCGCCAGGATTGCAACATCCGAATCGGAAGAGTCCTCGCCGCCCAATAGCGCAGTGCAGCTACTGATTTGAAACAGTAGGATTGTGGCCACAAGGTATCGCATTCTATCCGCCCCCTCTATTCTCCCTGGCATCGCGCGGCCGGCGCTGACGTCAAGCTGGCGTCGGGTGGCAAACGCGATTCTCGTCCTGTGCATTCGCAGGGTATGTTTGTGGCGATGGATATTGGCCGCGATCGCTTTCCAGATCGATGGAACGAATCTTGATACCTGGAGCCGCCATCTGGCTACTGGTGATCTATGGGCCTCCAGCTTTGTGGCTACGACTGCTCTCTATTGCCTGCCAACCGCCCGCTTTGAGTCCGAGGTACGTTCATTCGATTGTGACTGTGCAAGTAGCCTCCTTCGTCGGAAAAGCCCAGGATGGCCGTTAATCTTGCAGCTGAAACTATAGTGCTTCAAAGTTTCGAAGCGAACGACCGGCATCGTCTAGCCGCTGATTGAAGCCAGGCTAAGGAATAAGTTCCTCGCTCAAGATTGCCTCTTGCCATGCTGGAGGCCCGCTGCGGCGCATTGCATCAGGTCAGCGACACCCGGCCGACAGCGGAGAACCATCGCAACAACGGTTGCCGCATACGCCGCCGTGGCGACTGCAACAACCCCGTTTCCAAAGGCGGCTGTTTACAAGGTCGGAGTAGCCACTTACTGAGATCTGTGGCGCGATTGGTTGTACGGCAGCTACGCTAAGGGCCGCAAGCGCCAGCAGGATGTTTGCCTTCATTGATTCACCTCTACTTTTTGCTCCAATGGGGCGAGGGGCCGTCCACAATGGGGGCATTCAAATACCATGGCTTCCTGTCGTTGTCCTGCGCTGGGCTGGCGTGCAAACGCCGCTGCAAGTATTCCCGTCGGCAGCGCGAAGACTCCGATTCCAGGTATCGAAGCCCGCGCCGCCAGAATTCGAGCCTTACAGTCGCAAGATAGACGTCGCCATATCCCATTGTTGTCAGCGTGGCAACGCCCCGCCACATCGATTTCGGAAAACTGGCAAGGCTTCTGCGTGGGCGTCGCGCTCGACAAAATACATCAAACCGGAGCATATGAATGAGCAGTGTGCTACATTTAGATTAGGATATTGCTCCCAGGCGCAGCGCAGCGAGCAGCCACAATTCCGCTAAAAACTCAAACTGTAGCGCTGCAGCAAATAGGCCGCTACTGGCGAAGTCACGCTCAAACTTTGCGTCTGGGTCAGGTTCCCATCGCTGGAACGATTGTAAACGCACATGGTTGCTCCGGCGATGGCCGGCGCATAGACGAATAATCTGGTCCGGCCCCCTGAAACTGGAGGACAGCCAAAAAGGGAGCAAGGAGATTGACCTGTGATCAAAAGGCGGAATTTTTCACGCGAATTCAAGAAGAGGATCGTCTTGGAGGTTGTATCGGGATTGAGCCCGATGACTTGGATAGCCCGAAGGGAGGGCATCGCCGCCGCTACGATTTCGAATTGGCGCGATGAACTTAATACCGGGACTTTCCGCTCGGAGCATAGAACCGAGATCGAGTTGCGCAAGCGCATCAAGGAGCTGGAAGGGGCGTTGGCGGACATCGCCCTGGAGAATCATATTCTAAAAAAAACGGAAGAACTTTCCAGAGAATTGCAGCGAAACGGGAGCTGGTCCGGCGCCATCTCGCCGCTGAGTTCGGGATCGAAAAAAGCTGCAAAGCGCTCGGGCTGAGCGTATCCACCTTTTACTATCAAAGCCGCCCGGCGAAACAGGCGATTTCGGATGCTGCTTTGCTGCGCCGAATCGAACAAATCCTGTTGCGACTTCCCGCCTCCGGCTATCGTTCCTTTACGCGGATTCTTCGCCGTAAGATCCGCGTAAACAAGAAGCGGGTCTATCGGATCATGAGCGAAAATGCTCTGATTCCCCGGAAAAAGCGGAAGTCTGATGGGAAAAAGAAGAGCGGCGGCGGCCGGCGCCATCCAAACCTGCTCCGCTCCGCAAAGATCAAGAATCCCGGCCAGGCGCTGGTCGGCGACATCACTTCCTATCTGGTCGATGGACAGAAGCGCCATCTCGCCACTTTGAAGGACCATTGCTCGCGGCGGATCGTCGGTCGCGCTGCATCGGATCGAATTGACACGGAACTTGTACTGCGGGCCCTCATTGATGCCAGGCGCCGTCGCCGGAGTCTCCGCGGCTGCATTCACCACACCGACCGCGATTCGGTGTATCGCTTCGCGAGGTATCAGGCGACGCTGAAACGCTTCGGGATGCGCTGTTCAATGATCGAGAGAAGCGTCTACGAGAATGCAAGCGCTGAGTCCTTTAACAAGACCGTAAAATATGAGGAGATTAATCTTTCCGATTACGCCAGCCCGGCGGAAGCTGATCGCGCCGTCTTCCTCTTCATCCGCCGCTACAACCATTACCGCCCACACTCAAGCCTGAACGGAATGACCCCTGTCGAATTCGAAAAACTCTGTAGAACTTAATTAAATTCGCTTTCCAGTTTCAAGGGGCCGGACCAGAGTTATTGACATAAGGTACAGGCGCTATTTTTATCCCTAAGGGCGAGCAGAACCATGGACATTCAGGATGTGAAACGCGTATTCTATGAAGCCGTTGCCGATCGAGTTGACCAATGGACCAGTCTAGCGGCTAACCTTCGCCTAAACGCCAATACTGGCTGGTTAGAGGATCCAGCACGGTTCGGAAAGATCGCACACTTTTTGGGCGACGAAAAGCTAAAGAGCGAATTTGAAGTTTATATTGGTGAAATCCTGAATATGGCCGTTCACTCAATTTTTGTAATTATCGACAATGGATCAGGGGATACGCCAGACTTACAGCTTAACCTCGTTGAGAAATCGGCCGGATCATTTAACGGCAATTTGCACGAAGAGTATATAGAACACCTTTTTGCCACTCGCAGAATGAAATAGTCTCCGCTGCGTAGCAGGCTACTGAAAAGTAGGCAATGCAGAGTCCACGACGGCTCCAGGGAAAAGCGCTCACAGATGCGCACGCTGCGGCCAGAGTGTCTGGCGGGGTCAACTAGAGCGGGCGCGAGACGGTGAAGCCGCGTCTCGCCCTTGTGCACAGGTAGCCCAATGGTGATTATTTTACACTTCAGCCTGCAGAATTCCAAAATGATAGCCGCGCTTCCGCGGCAGGGATGCGCAGCATTGCAAGCGCGAGCGCAGCAAGACCCGCACGCAGGACTGACCGGGCGCGGAGGCGATTCTGGGGTGGCACAAAGTAATTTCAGAGTGTTCTGCGTGCGGGGCCGAAGCGACAGCGAAGTGCGCAGCAGCCCGGCGCCGCTGGCCGAGCGCTAAGCGAGGCCAGGAAGTGCTGGATATAACGACCATCGAGCGGCGGACGCCCGTAGAATGAGCGGCGCAACGCGCCGCCGGAAGCGAGACCCTGGCTCGCTTCCGGGAGAAAGGCCAGAACGATAGTCTGGCCGAAGCTCAGCGCGGAAGAGTCCCCTGCTCGCACGCGACCATGGAGGTCGCGTGTGCAAGCGACTCGGGCAGGGACGCCTGTGTCGCTTGCCAGGGGACTCTGAAGCGCCATCCGCCCTCGCCCGCCCGCCAGCCGGCGCCTTTTCTGGGGCGGGGAATTCGGTTGCCCCTGCCAATCGCTGCAAAAACTCGGGCAGATAGGCCTGCGGGCCCTGCTGCTCGCCCTATTATAGAGAGGAATCCATGAGTTCAGGCGCCAGCCCGGTGCACAGCCAGAACGAACGCCAGGTCAAGCACGAGACCATTGAAAGCGCCATAGTCCGTTTTGCCGGGGACTCCGGCGACGGCATGCAAATCACCGGCGCTCAGTTCACCACCACCACCGGCGTAGCCGGCAACGACCTGATGACCTTTCCCGATTTCCCGGCGGAGATCCGCGCGCCGGTGGGCACCCTGGGCGGGGTCTCCGGCTTTCAGATCCACTTTTCCAGCCGCGACATCCACACCCCGGGCGACCTGATTGATGTGCTGGTGGCGATGAACCCGGCGGCGCTGAAGGTCAACCTCAAGGACTTGCGTCCGGGCGGCGTTTTGCTGGTCAACACCGACGCCTTTGATGAGCGCAATCTGAGCCGCGTCGGCTACAGCTCCAATCCGCTGGAGGATCCGGCGGTGGCCGAGAAGTACCAGCTGATTCGCGCGCCCATCACGAAGCTGACGCGCACTGCGCTGGAAGGCCTGGAGCTGCAGCAAAACCACATGGATCGCTGTAAGAACTTCTTTGCCCTGGGCGTGGCCTACTGGCTCTACCAGCGCGATCCGGAAACGACCACGCACTGGATCAAAGACAAATTTAAGAAAAACGAAACGTTTGTAGAGGCGAACCTTCGCGCGCTGCGCGCCGGCTACAATTTTGCCGAAGCCAGCGAACTGTTCACCTCCCGCTACGAGGTGCGCGACGCCCATTTTGAGCCCGGCCTCTACCGCAACATCAACGGCGCCACGGCCATCGCCCTTGGCCTGATTGCCGGGGCCGATCGCGCCGGTCTGGAACTGCTCTACGCCGGCTATCCAATCACGCCGGCCTCGGACATTTTGCACGAGCTTTCCAAACACAAAAACTTTGGCGTGAAGACCTTTCAGGCCGAGGACGAGATTGCCGCCGCTGGCGCAGCAATTGGCGCCAGCTACGGCGGTTCGCTGGGCGTAACGGCTTCCGCCGGCCCGGGCATCAATCTCAAGCTGGAAGCGATGAACCTGGCGATGATCACCGAGTTGCCGCTGGTGGTGATCAACGCCCAGCGCGCCGGTCCCTCCACCGGTCTGCCAACCAAGACCGAACAGGGCGATCTATTGCAGTCCTTCTTTGGACGCAACGGCGAAAGTCCGATTCCAATTCTGGCATCGGCCACGCCGGCGGACAGTTTCGATTGCAGCATTGAGGCCGTGCGTCTGGCCGTTGAGTTCATGACGCCGGTCATGTATCTCTCCGAGCTCTTCTTGATCTTTGGCTCCGAGCCCTGGCGCGTTCCCAGCGCCGACTCGCTGCCAGTCATTCGCCACAACCAGATCCAGGCCGGCGAAGATCCGGCCGCCTTTCATACCTATGCCCGCGATGAAAAAACCCTGGCGCGACGCTGGGCGATACCCGGCATCCCCGGCTTCGAGCATCGCGTCGGCGGCCTGGAAAAGGATGCGCTCAGCGGCGCGGTCAGCTACGATCCCGATAACCACGAACGCATGGCGCTCACTCGCCAGCAGAAGATCGAAAACATTGCCAATTTCATCCCCGAGCAAAGCGTCTACGGCGAAGAATCGGGCCAGCTTTTGATTCTGGGCTGGGGCGGAACCCATGGCGCAATCCGCGCCGCGGTCGAGGAACTGAAGCGCGAGGGCGTCAGCGTCTCCCACGCCCATCTGCGCTACTTGAATCCCTTCCCGCGCAATCTGGGCGAGATCCTCAAACGCTTTGATACAATTCTGATCCCCGAATTGAATCTCGGTCAATTGTCCTGGCTGATCCGCGCCCGCTTTTTGCGCGAGGTTGTTGGTTTGCACAAGGTCAAGGGCCGGCCTTTTCTGGTTGGCGAGATCAAAGCAAAAGCCATGGAACTGCTGGGACGCAACTGAGGAAGTATGAGCGCAACTGCACTGACCAAAAAAGACTTCGTCAATGACCAGGAGGTGCGCTGGTGCCCTGGCTGCGGCGACTATGCCATCCTGGCGGCCATCCAGAAAACGATGCCCGAGCTGGGCGTGGCGCGCGAGAAGATTGTCTTTGTCTCCGGCATTGGCTGCTCTTCGCGCTTTCCCTACTACATGAATACGTATGGATTCCATACAATCCATGGGCGCGCGCCGACCATCGCCACCGGCCTGGCCCTGGCGCGTCCGGATCTTTCGATCTGGGTCATCACCGGCGACGGCGACGCGCTGTCGATTGGCGGCAACCACCTGATCCATGCCATGCGGCGCAATGTGAATATCAAGGTGCTGTTGTTTAACAACCAGACCTATGGCCTGACCAAGGGCCAGTATTCGCCCACCAGTCACCCTGGCACCATCTCCAAGTCCACGCCCTATGGTTCGGTGGATCAGCCCTTCTCTGCTACGGCCGTGGCCCTGGGCGCTGGCGCGACCTTTGTTGCGCGCACCTATGATAAAGACGCCAGACACATGAGCGATGTGTTCAAGCGCGCCCATGAGCACAAGGGCGCCGCCTTCGTTGAGATTCTGCAAAACTGTGTTATCTTCAACGACGGCGTATTCGAGGATATCGTCGGCAAGGACCAGCGCGTCGACCACATGCTGCACCTGCAGCATGGCGAACGTTTGCGCTTTGGCAAAGACAACCAGAAGGGCCTGGCCATCACCGACTTTGCTGCGGAGGTGGTCGATGCGGCCAGCGGTCGTCTCGACGACGTGGCCGTGCACCGCGAAGATCTGCAGAATCCAGGCTACGCCTTCCTGCTCTCGCATCTGATGCAGCCGGAATTTCCAGAGCCGGTTGGCGTCTTTCGTTCCGTGGAAAAGCCGGGCTACGAGTCGGCGGTCATCGCTCAAATTGAAGAGCAGACTGCACGACGCGGTCGCGGCAATTTGGACGCACTGCTGCGCTCCGGCGACACCTGGCAAATCCACTGAACGGCAGATGTCGCTCAACAGTCCGCTCTGTTCCGATCTCTTGACAGCAGACCCTCCCCGGAGAGTATGGCCGCTTTCCTGGAGTTTCAGGAAATTGGCGTCGTCCGGTAGTTCCGGGCGGCCCCGTCGTCGCTGTGCAAAGCGCAGCGATCTGCGGCAGGCGCGGCACAATCCGCGTCGGTCGGGACTGCTTCCAGGCGAGGCTGGACCGCAAGGCGGTCTGGCGCCTGTTCGGGGGAGGGACGCATTGGTCGATCCACTTGGCGCTCATTACATCATTGAACTCTGGGGTTGCGAGGCGACAGCCTTGAACGATCTACCTGCCATTCGCAGCACGCTGCTGGAAGCAGCCCGCCGCGCAGAGGCCACCATCATCGACGATCGCTTCCACCAGTTCGCACCACAGGGCGTTTCCGGAGTGGTGGTCATTGCCGAATCGCACCTCAGCATTCACACCTGGCCAGAACTGGGCTACGCCGCCCTCGATCTATTTACCTGCAATCTGCATATGCCCCTGGAAGAGTGCCTGGATATGATCCGCCAGGCGTTCCAACCGTCCGATATGGAAGTAAAGCGAATCGAACGCGGCATCCGTCCGCTGGCCGCAGTGGGCGCGCCCGGCAAAGGCTCGGCCAGCTGATCTCGACCGGCCAGCGGTCGCGCCTTCGGAAGCCATGGAGTTTGCAGACAATATGCTTCTGATTCACGAAAACCACCAGACGGAGGAGAGCAGGCTTTCGCTGGTCGGCGCGCTGGATCTGGAAGCCTCCGTCGATTTGAAAAGCGCACTGGCCCAGTGCCTGGCGCGTCCGCAGAGAGTGGTGCGCATCGATATGGCGCAATTGCAGCTGCTCAGCTCCACCGGCGTGGGCGCCCTGATGCATTTCCAGCAGCAGTTCAATGCCGTCGGCGGACGGGTAATTCTCTGCAATCTATCCGAGGTCTGCCTGCGCGTCCTGATGATCCTGGAATTGCGCGATTTCTTTACGATTGAATAGCGCCGCGCAGCTGCTCTTCGCGGCGTAAGGCGCGCTCTACCGCCAGCCCATCCGCTGCGCGACAATGCGGCCCGATCCAGCGCTCCCAGTAGAATCCTTCGCGCTCGTTTTCGCCGTATTCCGGCTGATGCAGGACGACGACCAGATTCTCCGCTCGCGTGATTGCTACGTAAAGTATACGAAACTCTTCATCGGCCTGAAGCGCCTGCTCGGCGCCTGTTCGCCCGGCCCCGCTCCAACCGGAGACCAGATCCAGAAACACCGCCGGGAATTCCAGACCCTTGGCCTTATGCACTGTAAGAACTCGCTCCGGGTCAAGGCCGGCCTGAATCCAGCGCGCCCTCCGATAGTTTGTACGTACCAACAGTCTGGCCTCCACAAAGCGATGGAACAGGCCGGCCAGCTCCCGCTCGCGTCCGCGCGCCACGGGCAAAGCCAGCGGTCCCAGGCCGCGCGCACCGCCGCGAACGGCGCGCACCCTTTTGCGCAATTGCCGGCTCGATCCGCGGATCACCGCCGATCCCAGATGGACCACGCCGCGCAGGCTGCGAAAGTTATCCGCCAGACGAAACAGGCGGGCGCCGCGAAAGAGCTTGCGAAAATCCAGAAAGGACGACAGGTTTGCGCCGCGAAAGGCGTAGATGCTTTGCCAGTCGTCGCCCACGACGACCAGTCGCGCGGGCCGCAGCAGACTCAAAAACTCCAGCTGTCTGGCATCCGTATCCTGAAATTCATCAACAATGACCAGCTGGTAGCGACGGCGCAGTTGCTCCGCCTCCTGTCCGCCGCGCCGCAAGAGGCTGAGCAATCCCTGCTGCAAGTCTTCATACTCCATGCGCTCCTCGGCCCGCTTCCAGCAATAGAAAGAGCGAAAGACATCGAGGGCGACATGCGGATGCAGGCGACGAAAAAGCGCCGGATCATCGATCAAAGCCGCAAAGGGCATGCCGTCCAGCTGCGCAGCATGTTCGCGCATCCGCTCGAAGAGAAAATCGCGGCGTTCCTGCTCCGTAATTAAGGCGCGACCGACCACGCGCTGCGGCGCCAGCTCGCGCAGACGCCGGTAGCAGAAGGAATGAAAGGTGCAGACTTCCGCCTGCGACTGCACGTCCGCCGGCAGACGCTGGCGAAGTTCGGCCGCCGCTTTGCGACTGAAGCTCAGCGCCAGCACGCCGCCAGGCGCCTCGAGACCTGCGCGCAGACGGTAGGCAATCAAGCCGACAACGGTGCGCGTTTTACCGCTGCCGGCGGCGGCAATCACCTGTTTGATGGGCGCGGGATCCAGAATGATATCAGATTGCGCCTTCGAAAATCCCGGCAGGATGCGCGCTCTGTCTCTGGCCATACTGCCAGTTGTCGCCGGGCGCGGCCTTGTTCCGGCGTTCTGGAAAATTTTTGCGGAACAATCCTCGGGCGCACAACGCCGGCCAGCATACAGGAGGATAGCTGTATGCAAAATTTGGCGCTTGCAATTCTGGATGGCAACCTGGTTGCCGATCCGGAGCAGAAGCAGGTGAAGGACAATCGCGTGGTAACGACCTTTCGGGTGGCCATGAATCACGAATGGGGATCGCGCGAGGGCAACCAGCAGGTAAGCTACGTAGCAGTTGAATGCTGGGACAAGCTGGCGGAGAACTGCGGGAAGTACCTGAAAAAGGGCAATCGGGTGACCGTGACCGGAGTGATCCGCCAGGATCGCTGGAAGGATCAAGACGGCAAATCGCGCAGCATGATCAAGGTGGTCGCGCGGACCGTTCGCTTTGATACGCCGCCGACCAGGTCGGAAAGCGAGGATGCAAAGGAGGCCGAAGCAGCGGCCTGAATGGGACAGCGGGGCCTGTCCGGGGCCCCGCTGCTTTTTTGCAATTGTCGAAGGCTTGACGCTTCGGCGGCGAGACTTTCTCTGCGGTCCATGAAATGCAAGGCGAAAGTGATTGCGATTGTTCTACAACTATTGATCAGCGCCTGCCAGAGCGCTACGCTCAGCAACCAGGACAATGCCCCGGCGCTTGGCGCCTTGCAGCCCGGCGCACTGCCAGTCGCCTTGCGCAATCCAGCGATCCAGCTGCGCGTGGCGGAATGCCGCTCGCTGGCGCGCCTGCGCATCCAGGGCAGCAACTTCTGGGCCGACCCAGGCCGCGCCATTCTGGCAGTGACCGTCATCTTCGAAGCGAACTCCGCTCGCCCCTTCGATATTGAGCCATTCACCTTGATGGCCGGATACAGCGGAAGCAATCCCGATACTCCAGGTCAGGACGCCGCCAATCAGTTGATTGCGCCGGAGCTGATCATCCTGGTCGCGCCAGATGGCAGCCAGCAAATCGCCAGACAGGCGCGGGACGCAACTGCGCGCGTTGCGCCGGGCGCTTGGCTGGCGCGACGCTATCTCTGGTCGCATCGCATCGGAGCGCCGCCCGATTTGCTCAAGCTGAGTTTTGGCCCCGGAGCGGCAGCGCCCGTAGCCTTGCGCAATTGCAGCGGCTCCTAGCCCGTCTCAGATTCCGACGCCCAGCAGATCGCGAAAACGCTGGCGCGCGGCGGCCATATGATTGGTCTGAAAGTGCCGGGCGCAGACCTCGGCGCATTCCAGTGTTGTGTTGTTCGTCGCACAAACAAAGCCAATGCTGTAGCCCAGACTGTAGCCAAAGCCGCGCGAGGCAGGAGTAGTGCGGTAGAATTGTTCCAGCTGATCCAGCACCTGATGCCAGCTTTGACGCGTAACTGAACGGCAGCCAAAACCGATTGCCTGTACATCCAGGCTTGCATTGCGCACCCGCGCTCGAAAGGGAGCATATTCCGCATCAAGCTGGGAATCATCGACAACTTCGCCTGGCGCCGCCGATTGATCCTCTGCAGCCACTGTCGGCTGAGAAGGGTCGGCGGGGTCCAGCTTGCCGCCGCTGCTGCAAGTCGCACAGCAAATGCCGGCCGCACAGAGGGCGCCGGCCAGCCAGGTTCGTCCATCACGCAAATCAATCATACTGAGCTGGCCTCCTTGACGATGCGCAATTGCACATTCCACTCGCTGACCGGCAATTCGAGATATTGCACCAGCAGATCGGTCAGGGAGATGGCGCCGCCGCCAGGGGCCTGCAGCGTAAAGCGCAAGTGCGATCCATCAAGGTCGATGTCCGACAGGGCGGCGCCAAGCGCTCGCTCCATGGCGCGCATGCGACTCTGTCCGCGCTTGAGCTTGTGTACCCGCTTCTTCTTGCGATCCAGCTTTTCAAAGGCCAGGCTGGGCGGCGCGCTCTGCAGGGCCTGGCAAGCCCTCGCCGCTCGCGCCGCGTCCTCAAACTCCAGACGATAGCGACGGGGATGCAACTCTGCAGCGCGCAGATCCGGCGCCGCCTCCAGAAGCTGCAGGCTATTGAGCGTGAGTCCGCCTGGCAGCTGCGACTTCAGGCGCTCGGTCAACGCCTCCAGATCCGGAATTTCATATAGTTCCACATATATTTTTTCAGATTCACTGTAGAAATAGAGCGGCAGCGAATCGGTGAAATGCAGCTTCTCGTGTTTGTTGAAGCCGCGGCTGAAGGTCATCGGCGCGCGAGCGCGCCGCAAGGCCTTGCGCAAGACCTCCGCTCCCTCCAGGTGGGACACGTAGATAAAAGGATCCAGACGCTGGTAATCCAGCTCCAGATAAGCGCGGCGCTCGAACTTGTTCTCGGGCATGCTGACCGGCTTCAAAAGCTCGGGCGGGAAATCGGACTCCTGCAAGGCCTGGGGATGCGGCGGCTTCATGTTCTCGGCCGTCACGCCCTCGAATTTAGCAAAGTCGCGGCTGAGCAGATCCAGATTCATCGCCTTGCCCTGAATCAGATCGTGCCAGGGCATGGCCATACCGCCGGGCTTGCGTTCCATCCACAGCGCGCGTCGCTCGGGCGCCAGGCCGGCAATCAACTCCATCCAGAGCTCGGCCTTGAATTGCTCATCCCAGGAATCAAAGCGCGCGCCGCGCTGGAAGGCCTCCAGAATCAGCGCTCCGGCGCGGTGATCGGCGCGCGAGAGCAGCCCCTCGACGTAGGCCATCTCCGGCGCCGGACCCTTCAACGCGACGCGCCGGCTCTTCAAGCCCGACTTCAGGCGCGCCAGGCCCCTGCGGAAGTACTCCGGCGTGGCCTGCGCCTCCCATTGAAACGTTGTGAATGGCTTAGGAACAAACAGCGAGACTGTTACGTTGACGCGCTTGCGCTCCCCGCACTCCTCGGCCAGCTGGCCAAGGGCATTGAGCGCGCGCACCAGGTCCTCGATTTCGCTTCCATCGCGGTCGGGCAAGCCCATCATGAAGTAGACCTTTACCAGATCCCAGCCGCGACTGTAGATTTCACGAATCAGGTAGTGCAGATTCTCTTCGCTTGACTTTTTTCGAATCCGTTCGCGCTGTAATTCGCTGCCCGCTTCCAGAGCGAAGGTCACGTTGCTCTTGCGAATGCCGGCGGTCATCTCCAGCACCGGTATGGTCTTGACCTGCACGCGCAGGCTGGGCAGCGACAGCGAGACGCCATCCGGACCGTGCCGATTGGCAAGGCCCGTGACCAGCTCTTCCAGATAGGGATAATCGGCGATGGACAGCGAGTGCAGCGAAATGGAGTCGGCGCCCGTTCGCTCCAGCAGCCGCGAGGCGTTATTGATAAGAGTGGTCACTTCCGTATTACGCACCGGTCGCTTCCAGAATCCGGCATGACAGAAGCGACAGCCCTGACCGCAGCCGCGATTGACCTCCAGCACCAGTCGGTCCTGGGTCACCTCGATGCTTGGAAGAACTATATGTTCTAACATCGCATATGATTTGTTGAAGAAGTCGCGCTTTTGCACCAGGGGCCCGCGGTAGCGGGGGTAACTTTGGGCATCCGGCGGCGCCTCGATGGCGTAGCGATGCGGCAGGAGCAAGCCCTGCACCGCCCCGAGATCATCCAGAATCGCCGCGCGCGTCTTGCCCGCCGCTTTGCCGGCAGCGATGATGTCGCACATTTCCAGCAAGGCCTCTTCGCCATCGCCAAGAAAGATGCCGTCCATGAAATCAAAGAGCGGCAGCGGATTGGATACGGCGGTTCCGCCGGTAATTACGATCGGATCGTGCGCGCCGCGCCTTGTGCGCAGGATCGGCGAACCGGCCAGCGATAGCGCATAGCAAAGATTGGTGAAGTGCATCTCATGCGCGGTATTGAAGCCCCACAGATCAAAGCTGCCGGCGGCCAGGAAATGATCGAGGGAGTAGAGCGGCAGGGCATGGGCCTGCAACTGATCGGCAAAATCGGGCCACGGCAGAAAAATGCGATCGGCGATGTAGTCCGGACGACGATTGACTGCGTCGTAGAGGATCTTCAGACCCTGATTGGACATGCCCAGCTCATAGGTGTCCGGATAACTGAGCGCCACGCGCACCGTCGCCTGGCGCGGATTGCCGGCGGCCAGACCAAACTCGCCGCCGGTGTAACGGCCGGGTCGAAGCGCCTTCTGCCAGAGCGGTCGCAGCAAATGCCGCTCTACAAACTGCAACGGCGGCCCAAAGGGGCGGACATCCGCTACTGCTGTTGAATCGGGTGCCGGGGCCGCAAGACGCATCGCGCACAGCAAAGCGCGACGCCGATCCAAACTGACAGCAAAAAAATAGCTGCGGCTGTGGAGAACGGTTTGCCCTCACGGCCGCCGCCCGGGCCTGACTGTGCCGACGTCGCCGCCGGTGCGATGCAGCGGAGCGCAACATGGATCTCGATCAGTCAACACGACGCCGACGCATTGCAGGCGCCTCGGCGCTGCTGGCCTTTGCGGCGGTCGCGGCCTTTGCGCTGCTCTACAATCCGCTTGCCTACCAGAAGCCGACGCTGCCGGCGCCACAAGACTTCGAAGCATTCTTACAGGAACGGCTGGCAGAAAGCCGGCGCGTTGGCGTTCGCCCGGGAAATGAAGAGCGGCTGCAACGTTACAGCGCCGGTCGCAGCAGGGAGGCCATACTCTATATCCACGGCTTTGGCGCCTCGCGCGCCGAGGGCGAGGAAATTGTCGATCAGGTAGCCGCCGAGCGACGGGCCAATACCTACTACATGCGTCTGCCGGGCCATGGCGCCAGCATGGAAGAGCATGCCCGACATGGCTTCCGCGATTACCTGGACGCTGTGGAAGAGGCCTTTGCGGCCATGCCGCTCCTGGGCGAGCGTACCATCCTGGTTGGTTCGAGCACCGGCGCACTGCTGGCCATGTATCTTGCTGCTCAATACCCGGATCGCGTCAAGGCTCTGATCATCAATTCGCCGCTGATCGACTACCGCAACAAGCTGGCGGCGATCCTTGGCGTCCCCGGCGGCATCTACATTGCACACGCCCTCTACGGCGAGGTCCGCGACGCCGGCTGGGGCGACGATCCGGAGCGGCGGCGCGTCGATGGCTACGAAGATCACTGGCTGGTGCGGCAGCGCTACGAAGCCGCCGTCGAACTGGATAAACTGCGACGCAGTCTGGCGGCGCCGAAGACCTATGGTCGAATCGTAGCGCCAACGCTGATGCTTTACTACTACGAGGATGAGGATCATCAGGACGGGACAGTTGCCGTCTCTTCGATGCTTGAGGCCTTTGCCCAGTTTGGCAAATTCAGCCGGCCCTCGCCGCTCAACCGCGCCGCCGCAATTTCGGACAGCAACCATATCATGCTCAGTCACTATGTGCGTACTAACAAAACGGACGCGCTGCAGGAGATACGGGCTTTTCTGGCGGATCTCGAAAGCCAGGAGAGAGGCGCCGCCCCTTGAACAAGCCGCCCGAAGCGCCGCTCTACGGCTTCTCGCTGCTTGACGGTCTGGCCTACCTGCGCGAGCTGGGCGCCGGTCGTCTGGTGCATCTTTTTTCGCGGCTGAGCATGGAACGGATGCTCTATATCTCGCAGCGCATCGCGCACGCTGAGATCTTGCGTCTGCTCAAGAGCGTAAATCAGGAAAAATTGGTCGAAGTCATGCAGTCGATGCGCAACGAGGAAATCATCCGCCTGCTGCGGTCTGTGTCCGAAAAGGATCTTATTCTGCTCCTGGAAGAGATTCCAACCGCCGATTTGATCGCCTGGCTGCATCACTCGCCGGTGCAGGAAACGGCGACGCTGGTCAATGGCATTGGCGCTCGCGATTCCGTACGCCTGATTCGCGGGGCCGGCGTGGAACAAAGCATTGAGCTGGCCCGTCTGCTGAAGGCGCGTCGGCTGGTCGATCTGGTGCAATCGATTGGCGTCGATGTCGCCCTCGAACTGGTGCAGGCCGTTCCGCTTGCCGATATCAAGCGCTGGGTGCGCAAGCGAGGAATCCAGGATCTGAAAATCCTGGCGCCCTGGCTGGGCGCCGGCAATCTCGCGAAAATCCTGGAAGGCCTGGGCGTCGATCGCGCCGCGGCGATGATCAAGACCATCGGCGCAGCGGAGAGCGTGCGGCTCCTGCATCTGGTGCAGTCGATGACCCTGCCTGCGGCCAGCGCCGAACAGCTGGAAGCCCTGCTTCAGGGCAAAGCCGCTGCGCCAGGCCGCCGAGGAGCAGGCAAGAAAGTGCGCAAAGGCGCAAAGCCTAGGGCGACTGGCCGCGCACCTCGAGCTGGGCAGCCAGGGCGCGCAACTGGCCGGCGCGCTGCACGACGCGCTGCCCCTCGGCGGAAGTAATGAAGGTCAGCAAGCGAGCGGCAGCCTCGCTCTGGTCATCGCGAGCCGTATTGTTTGGCTTGCTTAAGTAAACAAAGAACAAGGGACGGGACAGGCGATAGGTCCGGTTCAATACGTTGGCGATAGTCGGCGCCACCGGACGCTCGCGAGGAGTCAGAGCATAGTCCAGCGGCTTTACGCGACGAATAAAGGTCAAATCGGCGCTGGCCATGCCCATGTAGCCCACTGCGCCTGGATTTTTTTCAATGAACTCTGCCATCTGCGTATTATCAGCAACCACCTGGGCCGATGGATCCAGCTCTCGGTTGCCTTCGCGAGCAAAGACGTCGGCGCCAAGATCGGCCATGCGCAGGACGTGCTCCCGAAAGTAAACGGTGGAACCGCTGTTCTCGTCGCGGATCACCAGCTGCAGCGGCAGATCGGGACCGCCGATTTCTCGCCAGTTGCGGACGCGCCCCGAAAAGATATCCGAGGCCTCGCGCAAACTGAGGCTCTTGATCGGGTTGGCGGTATTGACCGCCAGCACCAGGCAATCGTAGGCAATCACTTCCGCCCGAAACTCGCCCAACTTCGATAACTCGACGCGCTCCTGATCATCCAGCGAACGCGAACTAACAGCCACATCGGACTTGCCGGAAAGCAGATCGCGCAATCCAGCATTCGAGCCGCGAAAATGCATTTCAATGCGGTCCGTACTTCCCGCCGTCCGAAACGCTGCAACCAGCTGCTCGGTCATCGGGTGCATCGTCTCCGATCCAGAGATGACAAGATCCGGATCGTTGCCGCAGGCCGAAAACAGCAGTCCAGCCGCCAGCGCCAGATAGCCTGCAATCGTGCGGCTGAGTTTAAACTGTGCAATCATTCCGACTCCTGCCGGCGCCTGCTCCGGGCGCGACTCCGGCATTTCGTCCTGTCGGTAAGGGCGCTGGCAGCGCAATACTTTTGCGCCGCGAGGCCGCTCCTGTCACGGATCTGTAACCTACCGCTCTTTGACGCCGATACCGCGGGCCTGAAGCGCTGCGCGCATCCGCTCAGCGCGAGCTACGTTACGCTCCCGGGCGTCGCGCTTCAGGGATGCGCCGCTCATCTCCTGTACGCTGCGCACTCCCAGCAGAGAATCGCACAAAAACTGGTAGAGCGGCGCCCGCCAGCGAAGGATGCGCTGGATGCGCGCTCGTTCAAAATAGTCGCGCGCCTGCCCAACCTGACCGGCGCGCAGCAAGCAGCGACCGGCAAGCATCAATAGATGGTAGTCTGCGGCCGCGCTCTCCTCCTCGGCGCGCAGCAATTCCGCGGCGCGCACAAAATCACGGCTGCGCAGGGCCAGCTGCAGGGCCTTGCGGCGCGCTCCGGAAGCGGCTTGATCTGGCAGCGGCGGCGGGGCCCCCTCGCGATAGCTGATGCGCATCAGACTGATATCGTCTGAAAACTCGCCATAGGTCTCCAGACGCTTCAACAGTGCGTCGAGATCCCCGCCGGAGTGTTCCGCCGCGCGCAGGAAGAGTGTTTCGTCCTCGTTGATGCGACGGTTGCCCTGAGCGTCCCGGCCAACAATCAAATCATCGCGACCATCCGATCCCAGAATCAGGATATCATCCGGCCGCAATTGAAAGGTGCGCAAATGAAAAGGACGGTCCAGATCAATGCCCAGCTTGCGAAACAGCGGCGCTCGCTCCAGGAAGCGCGCCCTGCCCCGGCGCAGCAGCACCGCCGGCGGATGCTCTGCATTTATATAGTAGATAAGGCCGCTGCGCTCATCGATCAATCCCATGGCCATGGAAACCAGCATATAGCCGTCAAAATTGAGAAACACATCGTGCATTTCCAGGAAGCCTTCGCGCAGCCATTGCTCCGGCGAGCGCTGTTGAATGGATTCGCGCATCGCTGTGCGCGAAAGAATCGACTTAAACAAGGCGCCCAGCACCAGGGCCCCGCCCGCTCCCTGAATCGATTTGCCCATGGCATCGCCATTCAAAAAGGCGGTGTAGTGCCGGCCGCGCAAATGGACATCGGCGCGAACACAGAGGTCGCCGCCGATGTCCGCCTCCCAGTGGCGAAAACGAAAGCGCTTCTTCTGAAAGGTGCGCGTATCGATGCGCACCAGCTCGCTGCTGTGCGCGCCGCCGGACAGCGGCCGAATCAGGAGCGAGGTCAGGAAATAGTCGCCGTCCTGCTGCTCTTTGAGGGCGCGCACCTCGCGCAGCGAGCGGGCCAGCTCTTCGGTGCGATCCGCCACCTTCTTCTCCAGATTGCGATTGAGGTCCTCCACCTCTTCATTAAGTCGTACAAAGCGATTGGCCAGAATCAGCGCAATGGACAGAATAAAGAGCAAGAAGAGATAACCCATGAAGCGCGGTATGGGCAAACTCAACAGGTGACCCGTGGCATCAATGCCCACTCCGACAACAAAGGTTGCCAGACCGGCCAGCAGGTAGCGAGCATCGCGCTCCTTGCGCCAGAATGCTTGATAGGAAATCAAGGCAAGCATCGCCGGCGCATAAAAGATCACCCAGCTGGAAATGGCGATGCGACGATTCCAGTAGTCCCAGGCTACGACATCGTCATTGATTGCAATAAACAATGCCAGAGCAACGTGCACGCCGGCCAGAGCAAGCATGCCGCGATCGAGCCAGCGCTGCGCCCATCCCGGCGGAAGGCGAAAGCTGTATCGCAAAAAATAATAGAGAAAGTTGGGTATCGTATAGAGCGTGATGTATTCCATCCGCTTCATCATGAATAGGTCGTCGGAAATAAAGTACTTCAGCTGCAGCCGTAAGAATTGATAGCCCACCAATCCAAAGCAGGCCAGGGCAAAAAATAGGTTCTCGCGATTCTGCTGTCGGCGCAGGAACAGAAAGGCAAAGTAGGCGCCCACTGACACGTAGAGCATCAAGAAGAGACCTTGAACGAGATTGCCAAGGTAGAAGCGCTGGTATTGCAATTTCGCCGGCCCGATGCTCAGCGTTCCGCGGATGATTCCGGCCTCGTGTGGAAAATAGCTGCGCACTCGTATCAATACCAGATTGCTCCGGTCGCGGAGCAGTACATTCTCCGGCACTGGATAGAGACGCAGTCGGTCGTAGGCCTGCGGACGCGATGACGCGAAGTCGCCCGTCTGCCCCAGGGCGACGCCATTCAAAAAGGCCTGATCGATGTCGCTGATGTTGCCAAGGCTGATCACCAGGGGCTGGGCCGTTGCGCGGCGCAGACGAAAGCTGAAGGCCAGCCAGATTTCCCGCACGCCATGGGCCAATTTCAGGTCATTCAGCGCGTTGCCGGGAACCTGCGCCTGGACCCAATTGCCTGGCGCTCCCCGCAGGCTGTCGCGGCGATTCTGAAATTCAATCTGCAACGCGGCCGGATCAATGCGCTCGGCGCTGGCCAGCCAATCCACCCCTTCGGAGCTTTCCAGAGCGACAATGCTCTGGCGGGCGTCCAGCAGCGGAGCTTCGGGCGACGCCACAAGCTGTCCCGCCGGCAGCAGCAGGAACGCAAACAGTCTGACAAAGGTCCTGCGCCTCACAAAACCTCAGTGGCGCGCACTTGCCTGGGCGGCAAGCGAAAGGAGATCTGCGGTCATTCAGCGCGGCGCGGTCCATTGCTCTGGTATGCGTCGCGCCAGTGCAAAATAGAACTCAGGATCGATCTGTTCTGCGCGCCGATCCAGCTGAATGCCAACTTCTTCAGCGAGGCCCAGCAGCGCGGCGGCCTGCTGCTCATCGCGGCTGGCCTGGCGCATCGAATTTGAGAGCTTCTTGCGCCGCGCCGCAAATGCACGACGCAGTACAAACTGCAAGGCCGCCGGATCGCTGCGCCAGCCGGCTTCATGGCGCTCGAACTCGATGAAGGTGGAATGCACGGCGGGCCTTGGAAAGAAGAGCGCCGGCGAGAGCTCGAACACGCTTCGCCAGCGGCCGGCATTGGCCAGATAGACGGTCAGCGAACTTTCGGCGCTGGCCGCCGTCGCCCGCGCCGCGTATTCGCGCTGCACCAGGAAGGCGCCGCGCCGCAGACGGTCGATTGCCATGCATTGCAATAGCAATTCTGTCGTTATGTAGTACGGAACATTACCGACCGCCGCCGCTGGCGCCGCTTCGGCCACAGACGAATCAAATTGGACTCGATCCCCCGCCGCCCAGGCTGCCAGAGCAGGCCGTGCATCGCCGCTGCGCAGCGCAAAGTTGCGTCCAGCAAAGGCCTCGCGCAACAAGTGACAGAGTACGGGATCCAGCTCTAGCAGCAACAACCTCCTTCCCCGCTCCAGCAGCGGCCAGCTCAGCGCGCCAAGACCCGGGCCGATCTCGACCAGCGGATCGATACCCCAGGCGGCAATGTGTTCGGCCATGCGCTGGCTGACGGCCGCGTCCGTCAGAAAGGACTGACCCCAGCGCTTGCGCGGAGCGGCCCCATGGGCGGCAAAGGCCGAGCGGATGCGCGTCGCGCTGTAATACGGAAAAGCAGACACCAGATCCACTGCCGGCGGAAGCAGCGTCGGGGGCCACTACGATGCAAGGCCCTCGGTCAAATCGCGATCCAGCGCTGCAGCGCAAGCAGGGCCAGGGCGCCGGGCGGGCCGCCAGTAGCCAGCGTCAACCAGGCAAGGCAACGCCAGATACTGCGCCGTGCTGGCGTCGTCTGGCGCAGTCGACGCAAAGTAATCCAGAGCGCCAGACCACAAAGACCGGCCAGAAAGGCTGGCGCCGGCGGAAAAACAGCGGCAACACCTGCGGCGACGGCGCTGATCTTTACCGCAAGCTGCAGCAATTGAGCGGCAGGCCAGAGAACCAGAGCGGCGATCGAATCGGAGACGCCGCACAGGCTGAGCGCGGCGCCGCCGTAGAGCGCGGGCAAGAGCAATCCAGCCAGCGGAACCAGTATCATGTTCAACGGCAGCGCCAGCCACGCATAGCTGCGAAAGAGGAACTGCAAGAGCGGCGCCGTCAACAACCCGGCAGCGGCGCTGACTGCGCCCTGCGTTGCCAGCCAGCGGCCCGGCGCAGTCCGGGCGTCGAAGACTCGCCGCTCCAGATCGCGAAAGTAGTAGAGAATGCCGCCGGCTGCAGCAAAGGACAGGGCCGCGCCAGGTGAAAGCATCTCCTGCGGCCGCAACAGGAAACAAAGCCAGGCAGCGTGCAGCAGGGCCTCCCGCGGCGGCAGCGGCCGGTGGATAAGCGACCGCAGCGCCGTCAGCAACAGAAAACACTGCGCCCGCAATAGCGAAGCGGGCGCGCCCAGAGCCAGAGTAAAGACGGCACACAGCGCCACGCCTGGCCACAACGCCAGCGGATGGCGTGCGCCAAAGACCCGAGCCAGCGGCCAGTGCAGGCAGACAAAGAGAATCGCCAGGTGCAAACCGCTGGCGGCAAAGAGGTGCAGGCTGCCGGTCAGAGCGGCATCGGCGCGCAACTGGCGATCCAGATACGAGGAACGACCAATCAGCAAGGCAAGCATCGCCGATCTTGCCGGCGCATCAAGACCTGGCGCCTGCTCTACGCTGTGCTCCAGTCGAGAAAGCAAGCGACCGCGCCACGTAGCCGATGCACAGTTCGTCCCGATCAGTTGATAACGCGGTGAAATGTGCGACTGCAGATAGACGCCGCGGCGCTGCAGAAATTGGCCATAGCCCTCGGGCGGCGCAAGTTGCATGGCGCCCCGACCCCAGAAACGCAGCTCCACCCGGCAACCTTCCATCCAGCGCTGCCCGCTAATCGAAACAGCGATGCGAAAGGGTGCGGCGGTAGCCAGCGCCTGGCTCAACGGATTCCAGCGCGCCCGCCATCGAACGGGCGCCTGCGACCGGCGTATCTGCCAGGCGGCTCGGCTGCTAACGTTGCGGCGGCGCTGCTGAGCTGCGTAGCGGCGAGGTCGATGGGATGCGTCTTCCGCGCCGCCGCGCCGACGACTGAAGCCAGGTCGGCGAGCCTGGCGCTCTTCAACATATCCGCTCTGACTTTCTATAATATAGAGGCCCGGACGAATTGTCTCGACCACTTGCGCTTGCAGGCGATAGGCGCGGTCATAGCGCGGTTGCTGTGCCGCAGCCTCGCCCAGGGCAAGCAGTAGCTGTCCCGGCGGCGGCGCCGTCTGCCATTGTGGGGCCAGGCGCAGCGCAGCCAGCAGCAGAAGTATGGCCGCCCCAATCCAGCCCCGCCAGCTTGCGCGGCGGTTCAGCGCAGCGACGATACCTGGCAAAAGCGCTGCCAGACCCAGTGCAGCAAGCCAGACGCAGGCCTGATGCCCGGCGCGCCAGCAAATCAGCAAGGCGCAGCCAAGTGCAAGCAGGCGGGCAGCGGCGGCAAAGGGCGGCATGAATGCAGGCGTTGGGCGCCGCCGCCGCGTTCCGGAGAATTTCTGGTTGCGATGCGACCGGCAAAATTTCGAACTCAGTCCGCACAATGGGCTATTCATCGGGCAAATGGCTGCTCTTACCGCTGGCATTGCTCTGTGCGGCGCCGCTGACGGCCATGCCGTCGCTGGATGCTGCAATCGACTGGCAAGGCGAAGGCGCGGCGATGCACGCCGAAGTGGCGGCCGATCCCGGCGCCCGCAGCCAGCCGCCGCTGGCCGATTCTGCCGCCGACGCTCTGCAATTTTTGCCAGCCGCCAGCGACGCCCCCTCCTTTGGCTTCGAATCGGGGGCGCGCTGGATTCGTTTCCAGCTGACCAATAGCGCCGGCGCTTCACGACTGATGGTCGTCGACATGGGCTACGCCATGCTTGACGATGTTCGCCTCTATGTTGTGAGCGCCGACGGCCAAATAAGCGAGCAACGATCCGGCGATACGATGCCCTATGATCAACGCCCGCTAGACTATCGCAACCCGGCCTTCCAGATCCTGGTACACCCCGGACAGACCCTGCGCTGCTACCTGCGCATCGAAACCGAAAGCTCCATGGCCCTGCCCATCCGCTTCTGGAGCGCAGCCGCCTTTCAAGACCATGAACGTCTGGAAAGCGTCATCTACAGCATGTACTTCGCCGCACTGGCGGTGATGTTTTTCTACAACTTGATCTTGCTGGCATCGATTCGCGACATCAGCTATTTGTACTACTTAGCATATCTGCTGTGCGTGAGCCTTTTCCTGTTTACCCTGAATGGCCTCTCCTTTCGCTTGTTGTGGCCGCAGCTGCCGCGATGGGGCAACAGCGCTTTGCCGGTCTTCATTGAGCTGTGCTTTACATTTGGCTTGCTGTTTACGCGCCGCTACCTGGATACGCGGACGCACATGCCGACGTTTGATCGACTCCTGCTGGGTCTGAGCATCTCGGGAATACCGCTGGCGCTTGTGTCTCCGCTGGTCAGCTACCGCCTGGCAATTGTGGCCGCTACGGGCCTGGCGTTCATTGTCGCCTGTTGTGCGCTGGCCGCTTCGATCCTTGGCGCAATTCGCCGCGCACGCGAAGCGCGCTACTATCTGATCGCCTGGTGCGCCATGCTGGTGGGCATCGGTCTTTACAGCTTGAAGACCTTTGCCATTCTACCAAATACGCTGTTGACTGCAAATTCGATGCAGGTTGGAATCCTCTTGCAGGTCGTTTTGCTTTCGCTGGGCCTCGCCGACCGCATCAACCTGCTGCGACTGGACCTCAAGCAAAAACTGGAGGACCTCTCCCATGCCGATGCGGCGATTCGCGCCAGCGAGTCGCGCTACCGGCTGCTGGTAGAAAGCGGACGAGATATTGTTCTGCTGCTTGATCCTCAGGGCGTCATCCTGAGCGCAAACCGCGCCATACAAGAGCACCTGGGCCGCCGGGCGGAAGAGGCGGTCGGGCAGAATTTTCAGAGCCTGCTGTTTCGCTCGCCAGAGCTGAGCGAACTGCTTCCCGATATGGACCTGCACGGCGAATTCCTCAGCCGGCAGTTCCGCGAGCTGGACCGCCACGGCGGCTCCCAGGTCTTCAAAGCGGAGTTTGCTACGCGCCTTGGCGAGCTGCGCCATATGGAGGTCCGCCTGGACTCCATCGAAAGCGCCGGTCAGCGTTTGATTCTGGCGCGCGCCGGCGAAGCCCTTGACGATTCGCTGGCTCGCTTTGTCGAAAGCGAAAGCCAGAACTTTGTGATTGGCAACTTTATCAACATTGGCGATCTGATCAGCCAGCGCATCTGCAAGAACCTCAGCAAGTATGCCGACCCGGCGACGACCCTCGGCCTGGAAATTGGAGTGCGTGAGATGGTAATCAATGCCATCGAGCACGGCAACCTTGCAGTCACTTACGAAGAGAAGACGCACACCCAATCGCGCGACGCCTACTTTCAGTTCTTGCTGGAGCGGCAGAAGGATCCCCGCTACCGCGACCGCAAGGTGCGCATCCAGTATTCTCTGAACCGCCGTCGCGTGTTCTATGTGATCCGCGATGAGGGCGCCGGCTTTGACCATCGTAAGATGTCGCGGCAGGGGCATCAGCAGTCCAATGAACAGCAACTGGCCCATGGCCGCGGGATCTCCATGGCGCGCAGCGTCTTTGATGTCATCCGTTACAATGATAGCGGCAACCAGGTCATGATGATGAAGCGCTTTGATCGCAGCCCGGCTGCGCCGGCCTGAGGCGCGTCGCCGACGGCGCCTGGCGCCGGCAGCAAGGCGCCATCTTTGCGATTGTCCGCCGCCTGGGGCCGAAAAACCTGGTCAAGAACTCGCCCGAATGGGCGATGGATGTAGCAAATGAAAGCCCTTTCGAAGACTGCTCTTGCGGTCCTGTTGCTGGCAGCGCCGGTCGCCGCCAATCCGCCCGCCTCCAGCCAGGAGGGCGCACGCGTCTATGTGCTTTGCTATCACACCTTCCTCGGACGCAGCGGCGAGTACGATACCTCTCCCCAGGAATTCGGCCGACAGATGGATGAGCTGGCGACGCTGGGCTATCGCTTTGTCAGCTACCCCGAGATGCTGGCCGGCCAGGTAAGCGGCAGCCGCAATGTTCTGATCAGTATCGATGACGGAAATCGTTCACTGCTCAGCGTTTACCAGAATGTACTGCGCCGGCATTCGATCAAACCGCTGTTGTTCATTTATCCGGGGATCATCGACAAAGCGGACTACGCATTGACCTTTCCGGAACTGAAAAACATTCAAAGCCAGGGCGCCAGCTTTGGATCGCATGGCTATTTTCATCTGTTCTTGAATCAGAAAACACACGATCGCAGCCCCACCGCCTTCCACGACGAATTTCACCGTTCCAAACGCATCTTGCAGGAACGTCTGGGCATCGCCAACGTCGACGTCTTTGCCTTCCCCTTTGGCGTTACCAGCGATCTGGCCCGAGCTGAGCTGCGACGCGCCGGTTATCGCTATGCCTTTACAATCTTTCACGGACAGGTGCGCGTGCCGCTGGATCAAAATAGCGATCCGCTGCGTCTGCCGCGGTACATGGTGACCAAAGAGAGCTGGCGACTGATTTCTGGAATCCTGCGCCGCAATGCGCGCCAGAATGATCCCTCGCATGCCGATCGCAGCGCCGCGGATCGGGCTGTGCAACGCCGCCCAAATCCGAGGCAAACCGCGGCGGAAGTGCGGCAACCGCGGAGTCCGTTGCGCCAGTCACATCCAGCGCAGCGTTCTCAGCGCAGCCAGGAACGCCGTCGTCGACTGAGCAGAGAGGTGCGCCCGTCGCGTCCGGCTGGCGAAGAATCCGGTCGACGGCCCGCGCCGGCCGCAACGCCCGCGCTACGTCCAGCCGCTTTGCAGCCTTCGACGCCGCCGGCCGCGCCGCCCGACGAGCGGCCAGCCGCGCTGTGAGCGAAGCGCCGGAGTCCATCGCTGCAAAGAGCGATTCCAATGCTTCGATCTATTTTCAGCTGACGCTGACGGCGCTATTCTGGTCAGGGGCCTTCTTTGCAGGCAAGCTGGCGCTGGTCTGGGCCACGCCCATGGAAACGGCCGCGGCGCGTTTTCTAACAGCCGGCGCAATTCTTCTGGCCGTGTTGCGCTGGCGCAGCGGCCTGCACAGCGTCCTCGATCGCGCCTTTCTGGTTCAGGCGGTGATGCTCGGTTTGATCGGAATTACTTTGTACAACGTATTTTTCTTTCACGGTCTGGCGCAGACCGCGCCGCTGAACGCATCGCTGATTGTGGCCAGCAACCCATCGATGACGGCGCTGCTGGCCTGGTTCTTTCGCGGCGAACGTCCTTCGGCGCGCGCCGCCGCCGGCATCGCACTATCCTTCAGCGGCGTTGCCATCGTTGCCAGCAACGCCTCGCTCAAGCAACTGCTGCAGCTGCACTTTGGACCTGGCGACCTGATGATCGTGGGCAGTTCCTTTTGCTGGGCAATCTACTCGCTTTTCAGCCAGCGTCTGATGCGCCAGCGCGGCGCGCTGGAACTTGCCGCGTGGTCCACCAGCGCTGGCGCACTGCTGTTGATCCCGCTGGCGATGCTGGAAAGCCGCGGCCTGCAGTGGCTGGGCCGTCCGGCAGCGACGCTTTCAATCCTTTACATGGCGGCGCTGGCTTCGGCCTTAGCATTTACGCTCTGGAATCGCGGCGTAGCCCGCCTGGGCGCGCCGCGCTCCGCCATCTTCATCAACCTGGTGCCGCTTTTTTCCTTCTTGATCTCTCTGGCCAGCGGCGTTCAACCGGGATTGGCGCAAATCGCAGGCGGCGCGGCCATTCTCAGCGGAGTCTATCTGACCAGCGCGCCCTCGCGAGTCGCAACCGCGCGCCGGGCAGAGTCCGCCGCCGCTGGAGGCAAAGATCATGGCCGAGGCTGAATTTGTCGCCTTCCTGCTGGAGCAGTTGCGCCCGCTGGGTGCGGTCCGCGCGCGACGCATGTTTGGCGGCTATGGCGTTTATCGCGGCGCGCAGATGTTCGCTCTGGTCGCCGATGGCGTGCTCTATCTGAAAACGGATGAAGGCAATCGCGCCGAATTCGAGGCCGCCGATCAACGGCCCTTTGTCTACGAAACCAAAGCCGGTCGCAGAACGGCGATGAGTTACTTTACGGCGCCAGAAGAATCGATTGAGGATTCCGAACAACTGTTGCGCTGGGCGCAAAGCGCGCTGGCTGCGGCGCGGCGCGCGACGGCGGCCAGTCCGCGGCAGAAAAAGAAAGCGGTCTCCGACCGCGGCGCAAAGAAGTCGGCGGCCCGCGGCCTCAACCAGCGGAAGAAGAAGGCGAAAACAACCGCCCGCAAGCCTCGTCGAAATCCCTCCTGATTTGCGGCTTGCAGCGCACGCTTAACGGACCAGAGCCGAGATGGCCTTGAAACGCTCCGTGCCAGCCTCACGGCAAAGCTCAAAGAGCAAGGATTCAGCAGAGGTAACGATGGCGCCCTCGTGACGCAGACGATGCAAAGCCAGGTCTTTGTGTTCCGGGCGGCGCGAAGCGACGCAGTCGGCGACGACTACGACTGTATAGCCGGCAGTCAATAGATCGATGGCTGTTTGCTGGACGCATACATGACTTTCAATGCCCATCAAGATTACCGACCGACGTTGCAGTCCTTCCAGCTTCTGGACAAATCCGCTGTGGCCGCAACAGCTGAAGCTGGTCTTGTCAATTGCCGCCTGCAAGGATTCGCCATAGCCGTTCTGCTGCAGGCAGTCCTGAAGCGTCGTCACGGTGGGGCCCAGGCCCTTGCGGTACTGCTCGCTGACCAGCAGCGGAGCGCCCAGCAGCGAGAGACCGCGCAACAGCAGCCCGATGGAATCCAGCAGGGCCGGCGAATTGTGGATCGCTGGCAGGAGGCGTTCCTGAACATCGATCAAGAGACCGCAACTTTCTGATAGCAAGACGCGCACGCAACAGTGGCGCTTCGCGGCTGTAACCCGGCAAGCAGTTCCTGCGGCGCGCTTTCGCTTGCCGCCAACGCGGCGTGCTTGCGCGCTGTGCCATGCCTCGATCGCTTTATTCCGCGCTGCTGCTGGCGCTGCCTGGCGCCGTGCTTCTATCCTTTTGCAGCAGGTCGCAGCCGGCAACTTCCGGACCGGAGGGTTATCGCCTCTATTCCGCAATGGAATTTATCCCGCGCGGCTACTCCTGCAGCCGGCCCTGCCGCTGCCTGGAAATCTACAGCCGCCTGGAACTCAGCGCCGAGGAGCAGAAGCAAATCGAAAGAGCGCGCCTCAATCTACGCGGCTTCGCCGGACCGGATCAAGAAGCGGATGTCGAGCGCTGCGACCCATCGCAGGCGGTGGCGCGCTGCCAGATTCATGCCCGCGATGCGCTGCCAGAGAAGAGCGAACCGCCCGACCTCTGGCTGGTATGGTACGACGGCGCTGAAATCGGCGCGGCGGCGGCGCGCGACGACTGCAGCGCCGAAGGCTTTCGTGAGCTGCAGCGGGATGGATCGCCCTGAGTTATGGCGCGGCACACTCCTGCAATTCCGCCTCGGTCAGATCGATCCATGGACCATTTTTGTCAGTCCATGCTCGTAAGTTCGCAACTGATGGGTAAACAGGATATCCAGATCGCCGTCCGAAGCAAGCGCCGATAAGGCTCGGCCGCGGGCGATGGCATGGGCCAGACGCTCGCCATCGATCTTGGACAGCGAGAAAATAGGCCGCACCCGACCGGCGTGGCGATAGGGAAAGTGGGCGCGCAAAATGCGTACGTCCTCGACTGGCGTATCGACGATTGGATCCCAGACATTCTCGATACGCCAGCTCTGGGGGACCAGTCGATCAAAAAGACCGGCAAAGCGTCCATCGCCAACGCGCGGCGATCCGACGACATAGACGCGCGGACGGATGGCGTGTAATTCGAGGGCCGCCAGCGTCGCCAGGGCGCCGCCCAGACTGTGGCCGGCAACAGTCAGCGGTCCGCCGCCAATCAACGCTCGCAACTCGGCAGGCGCTGGACGAAGCGACGAATAGATGCGGGCAAATCCGCGATGCACAGAGCCGCCGCTCAATCCGGGTCTGGGCATAAAGGGACAGGGGACCTGCGCCAGCTGCAAATCGCGCAGCCATTCGCTGTCGTGAATTGTTCCGCGAAAAATGAGCAAGCGCTGCTTGCCGCGCGCCGCCAGAAAGCCAATGGGCCAGGCGTCGCGGCGCGTCTGTCGCCAGCGGATGACTTCCAGCAACTGGTATTCGGCGGGCAGATGTCCCGGTCGATAGCGCTCATACCGCGAGCGCATGCTGCGCGGCCGCCAGTCCTCGGGACTGGCGCCGTAGCGTTCTTCAAAATATTGCACGTAGGCGCGCCCTACCAGCCGCAAGAGCTCCAGGGCTTCCCCCGGATCAAAATCGCGCGGCCGCCAGAACTTCCACTGTATCATTGCTGCTCCTGGTTTTCGCGCAGACGGCGCTCGAGGTTGCCGCGGATGCTTTCGTAAACGCGCAAGAATCCGCGAATACGCACCAGCTTCCATTCGGCGTCCGCCGTCCAGATGCTATCCGGAAATTCCTCGATCAATCTTCGAAAATATCCCTGCGCCTGGACAAAAGCTGCAAGCGAATCCAGAACGCGGCGCAATCCATTTTCGTCTGGTAGAATGCGCCGTGAGCGACCGCGAAACATCATGCCGCCGGCGCCACGACTGAAGTGCACAAAACCCTGCTTGTAGTAGGCGTAAGCGGGATCGCGCAGCTCAGCCAGTGCTCGCGTTTCCGCCGCCGGCGCCGTGGGCGCGGTAGCGCCGCGAGCGGCAGGCGCTGGACGGGCGGCGCTGCCGGCCGGCGGCAGCACAGATCCGCCGCCGCGCAGCAAGCGCAGCCAGGCGCGGTAGGCCTCATTGATTTCGGCCATGCGGCGCGACTGCTCCTCGCGCAACCGGGGCTCGAAGCGATCGGGATGATTTTCGCGCGCCAGTCGACGGTACGCTTTGCGCAGTTCGATCTCGTCAACGGCGGCAGAGATGCCAAGCAGGGCGGCGTAGAGTTCAACCGGACGCAAGCTTTACTGGACCAGCATGACGCAATTGCGTCCGGCATCCTTAGCCGAGTACAGATTGCGATCGGCGGCAATCAACAGTTCATCGGCGTTGCGCCGCTCGCCCAGTTCGGCAACGCCTATGCTTACAGTGATTTTCAATTCGGGGGATATCTGCGACCAGTCAAATGACTGAACGCCGGCGCGCACCTTCTCGGCGATGCGCTCTGCGCCGCGGCCGTCGGTTTCGGGAAAGAGCATGGCAAATTCCTCGCCGCCATAGCGGGCCACACAATCCACGGAGCGAACACAATCGGAAAGAATACGCGCAATGCGCGCCAGACTGCGGTCGCCAACGCTGTGCGAGAAGGAGTCATTGATTTGCTTGAAATGATCCACATCGCACATGGCCAGCGCCAGCGGACGGCGGTAGCGATGGGCGCGGTCGATTTCGTCGCGCATACGGTGATTCAGGTAGCGGCGATTGTAGACGCCGGTCAGGTCATCGGTGCGGCTCTGCAACTCCAGCAGCGCCGCCTGTTGCTCCATTTTCTTGAGCAGTCGTGTCTTTTCCAGATGGGCCCGCGCCAGGTCCTGGCGGGAGGCTTCAAAGCGAGCGAAATCAGCCAGCTCGCGCCAGCGCTCGCTGATCTCCCGGCCCACTCCGTACCAAAGGCCGCTATCTGGCCGTCGAATAAAGCGCCAGCTGATCCAGATTTCAAGTTCGCTGAGACCGGCCACGCGATGTTCCAGCGACGTTTCCAGCTGCTCTGCACCGGGGCGGGCCAGACGCTCCATTCCAGCCTCACGATCCTCCAGGTGGATCAGAGAGTAGAAGGAAAGCCCGCTCAGCTTCTCCCGGGCCAGACCGCAAATTCGGGCAAAGACCTGATTTGCCTGGCGAATCCGACCGCCGGCGTCCAGGGCCACAAAGGGGTCGTGGGAATTTTCCAGCAAATAGCGCACAAGATCAGCCGACTCGGCACAATGGCAGCTGGAGCTGGATTCGGTCATGGCCAGTACTGATAACGCTGTGGGGGCCAGCCGCTTGCGCAAAATGGCCTGTCCCCCGTTGATCCCCGGACATTTTTTCCAGTGGGCCGGCCGCGAATAGCCGCAAACGGCAAGGTCGACTCGCCAGGCGCCAAAAAATACCAGAAGCGGCCCGGGCCCCGCACTGCACTCCGCAGGCTTCTCCTTGACTCCTGCCGCAGAGGACACATCGCAGCAATTCCGCCGAAACGGCCGAGTCGATCCGGCGTCTGAAAAAGGAAGGCCTGATGAGCGGAGTACTACCAGCCTCCCTGTCCGCAGCGCGCGCCATATTTGAACGGCGCCGGGAATTGCGCGACCTGCATCCCCTGAAACGGGCCAGCGAAGCATTTATCAACGATCTGCTGGGCGCTTTTTTCCCGCACCACGCCAATCGTCCCATTGCCAGCGAGTCCGACATGGCTGCGGCCCTGGCCGGGATCGAAGAGGAACTGGTCACTGTCCTGCGCATGCTGCGCGAGCAGCTGGGACTCAGTGTGGAGGCAAAACCAGAAGATTTTTTTGAGCGTCTGCCGCAGCTGTACGCCCGGCTGCTGGCCGACGCCGAATCGCTCTATCAAGGCGACCCGGCGGCAGAAAGCGTGGACGAAGTCATCCTGGCCTATCCTGGCTTTCTGGCAATTGCCATGTTCCGCATTGCCCATGAGCTGCACCTGATGGAGATTCCGGTTGCGCCGCGCCTGATGACGGAGTGCGCCCACCGTTTGACCGGCATTGATATCCATCCCGGCGCACGCATCGGGGCGGCTTTCTGCATTGATCATGGCACCGGCGTGGTGATCGGCGAGACCACTATCATCGGCGATAACGTCAAACTCTACCAGGGCGTCACCCTGGGCGCGCTCAGCGTGGACAAGGATCTGGCCCGGCAAAAGCGACATCCGACCATCGAGGACCGCGTTGTGATCTATGCCGGGGCCACGATCCTTGGCGGGGACACGACCATCGGCCACGACAGCGTCATTGGCGGCAACGTATGGTTGACGAGCAGCGTGCCCGCTCATTCCCTCGTGACGCACCGTAGCGGCGACCGCGTGCGCGACCGCCGACTGCGCAAAGACTTCGAAATCGACTTTGTGATCTGAGGCGTCGCGCCCCGTGCCGCGCGCCACAGACCGATAGGGAAAAGCATGAAAGCAAACAGCATTCTGGATACGATTGGCGCCACGCCTCACTTGCGGATCAACCGCCTCTACCCCTCCGCTCAAGAGGTATGGATCAAGCTGGAACGAGCCAACCCCGGCGGATCAATCAAGGATCGCATTGCTCTGGCCATGATCGAGGATGCCGAGAAGCGCGGACAGCTGAAGAAAGGATCGGTAATCATCGAGCCGACCTCGGGCAACACTGGCATTGGATTGGCGATGGTGGCGGCGGTGAAAGGCTACAAACTGATCCTGGTCATGCCGGAGTCCATGTCCGTCGAGCGGCGTCGATTGATGGCCGCCTATGGCGCCAGCTTTGAACTTACGCCGCGAGAGCGCGGCATGAAGGGCGCCATCGAAAAGGCCCGCGAATTGACCGAAGGCATGGACAATGCCTGGATGCCGATGCAATTCGACAACGAGGCAAATACGGAAGTACACATGCGCACTACGGCGCAGGAGATCTTGAAAGACTTTCCCGAGGGCCTCGACTGCCTGATCACCGGCGTAGGCACCGGCGGACACATCACCGGCTGTGCACGCATACTAAAGGAAAAGTTTCCAAAGCTGAAGGTTTTTGCTGTGGAACCGGCGGCATCGCCAGTACTCAGCGGCGGACAGCCAGGCCCGCATCCAATCCAGGGCATTGGCGCCGGTTTCGTACCTGGCATCATGGACGTGAAATTGCTCGACGGAGTTATCCAGGTCAGCAAAGAGGAAGCCTTCGATTTTGCGCAGCGCGCCGCGCGCGAAGAAGGACTTTTCATCGGCGTGAGTTCCGGCGCCTCGCTGGCTGCGGTGCACAAGAAGCTGCCGGAGATGAGCGCCGGCTCGAAGATCCTGACCTTCTGCTACGATACCGGAGAGCGTTACCTCTCTGTGGAAGGCCTCTTTGAATTGAAGAGCTGAGCAGCGCACGTAGCCCGGCGCCGCGCAGCAAAACAATCAGCTGCCGGCGCTGAGCGCGGGCGCGCTTCCCGTCGCTTGATCCTCTCCAAGCAATTGCGTGGCGGCGGCGCCGTACATAGCCATACTCGCGGCCATGGTCGGGAAGATGCCCACAAAGCAAAGCAGGATGCCCAGATTGCTGACTTGCGTCATGGCAAAGACCAAGAGCATCAGGTACCATTTGTAAGGCGCCGTAACGCGCCACGACTCGCGATAGGCGTCAATCACTCCAAAGTTGCGCTCCTGGATCAGCGGAAAGACCAGCACCCAGCGGCCCCAGAGAAAGTACATGAAGACCGAAACGACGAAAAACAAACCAAAGCTGCCAAGGTAGCCAACCAACAGCGCGGCCTTGAGTGCGCCGGAGCCGGCGGATTCGCCGCTGGCGCCGCCCAGAGCGCCCAGACCAAAACCAAAAACAATAAGCGGCAAGAAGGCAGCCAGAAATGGCGCCACAAACAGCAGCGACGCGCCCAGCTGACGCCCATAGTTGCGAAAAGGGGCAAAGAGCCCGCCGACAGGATCGCGACGACGGACCAATCCAATTCCGGCAAGGGCGTAGCCGCTGATCACAATCGGAATCAGGAAGATTCCCACCAGCAAAACGCTGAGCGCAAGGATCACATAGGTCAGCAGCAGATGAAGAAAACCGATGGCAAAGGATTGGCCGATTTGCTCCCAGGCGGCCTTGAAGCCGACCTCAAAACAGCGCGCCAGATCCAGCTTGCCATAGCCCGTGCTGCCATTTGCAGGGCTGCCCTGCGAACCCTGCAAGCTTTGCTCTGAGGGATGATACACGCTGTCTTGCATACGCGCTTCTGGCGAATGTCGACTGAGTTGTCAATCGCTTCAACGCCAGCGAAACATGCGCATTCCAAGCGTGAAAAAGCAGAGCCCGATCGCGCCCAACCACGCCGTCGGAAGCGCGATCTCAGTCAGACCCGCCCCTTCATTGAAAACCGCGCGCAGGGCGTCGGCCAGAATCGAAAGCGGCAGCCGCGAGAGAATTGGGACCAGCCAATCTGGAAAGTTGCGATAGCTGAAGAATATCCCGGATAGGACCATCATTGGCAGGGTCAAGGCATTGACGATGCCGTTTGCGGCGCGCAGGCTTTCGGCGCGACTGGCAGCAAAGATGGCAATGCCGCCAAACGCGGCGATGCCGGCCAGCAGCAAGAGCGCAACGCTGCCCCACGCGCCCTGATTCTGCTGCCCGAAAAAGAGCCAGGTAAAGAGCAGCAGCGCGCCGGTTTCGATACTGATAAAGAGCAAGCGCGCAATCAGCTGAGCCAGCAGGAATGCGGCGCGACTCATCGGACTGGCCGCCATCCGTCGCAGCAGCTTGCGAGTCCTCAGATCAATCAAACCGAAGCCGACGCCCCACAAGCAAGAGTTCATCACGCCCATGGCGACCATGCCAGGGGCCAGAAAATCGATGTAGCGATCGCCCAGGTTGGAAAGCAGACGTTCATTTACCGCCGGTCGCACGCCGCGCGCCAGCTGCAATCGCCTTTCTGCCGCCAGCCAGGCCGTACGCGCCGTCGTCGCCGAGGGATCGAGATGTGCGCGCCAGCCATCGGCGTCAAGGGTCACATACAATGCGGCCTCGCCATGACGAACAGAGCGCAGCGCGGCATCCTCATCCGCCGCCGCAATCAATTCAATATTCAACTTTTCCGATCCAGGGCCGGCAATCGCCTGCTGCAACTGGCGAAAGCGCGGGCTATCAGAAGGGAGCGCTACAGCGATGCGCACTTGTTCAACTTCGCCTTTGGAAAAGGCGAGGCCAAGAGCGCCGGCCATCAAAATGGGAAAGAGCAGGGCCCAGAAGATCGTGCCCGGCTCGCGGAAGAACTCCTTAATGGCGGCTTCAGTCAGCAGCAGTGTTTGTCGTATCATCGAGGGACCGTCCGGTCATTGCCGTAAAGAGATCGTCGAGGTGCATGCGACGACATACCAGATCGCTCTGTCGAGCGGGCGGCAGCAGCCGCAGGATGGCCGGCAGCGCCTTGTGGGCGGAGCGTACGGTCAAGCGGATGCGTCTGCCATTCAAGGCTTCGGCGCGAGTCAGACCGGGAGTTTGCTGAAAGCGCTGCGGACGGAGCGTGCTGTTGAACTCGATCACCTCGCCGCCCAACGAACGCAGCAGGCTTTCGCGTTCGCCATCGGCCAGCTTGCGTCCGCGATCCATGATTACGATTCGATCGCAAAGCCGCTCCGCCTCCTCCATGTAGTGTGTGGTTAGAATCAGAGTGATGCCGCGGGCCTTGAGGCCCTCGAGGATGCCCCAGACGTCGCGACGGGCATTGGGATCGAGCCCGGTGGTGGGCTCATCCAGCAGCAAGCATTCCGGTTCATTGATCAATGCTGTGGCCAGGGCCAGGCGCTGGCGCTGTCCCCCCGAAAGGTGCGCCACGCGCGCCGCACGCTTCTCGCTCAGCTGCACCTGCTCCAAAAGCTGATCCACACGGCTGCGGCCAAGGCCGTAGAAGCTGGCAAAGAGGTTCAGGATCTCGGCGACGGTCAGTCGATCCTGAAATCGCGTTTCTTGAAGGGCGACGCCAATGCGCCGCCGAATTCTGGCCGCGCTGCGGCGCCAGTCGAGCCCGAAGATTTCGATTTTACCCTGGTCCGGGCTCTGCAAGCCTTCCAGCATCTCGACGAAGGTGGTCTTGCCCGCGCCGTTGGGTCCAAGCAGCGCTACAAATTGGCCGCCCTCGATTTCCAGATCGAAGCGGTCTACGGCGCGCAGCTTGCCGAACTGCTTGACCACGCTGCGAGCGCTGAGCGCCAGTTTGGTCATGGCACAAGGCCCAGGCGGACCAGGATAAGTTCCAGGAGATCCGGGCAGTGTTCCGGCATCGGCAAAGCAATTGTAGCGGCAGAGGTCCGGGCAAGCGATTTTGCGTAATTTTGACAGCTCTGGATTGTGACTTGCTTGCAAGCGCCCGTTGCTTCGTCTGTTGTATAATATAGCAGTCGTCGCTGGCGGTCTGCGGAGGAAATCATGCGCAATCGAATTCTAAGCGCGCTCCTATTGGGCGCACTCGTGGCCGGAGTGTCTGGCATCGCCTGCAAGAAGGAAACGGCGGGAACTCGCGCCCATCTACTGGTGATCTTTGCCGGCGAGGGCGCCGTGGTAGTCCAGAACGGAAAGGAAAGTCCGGCCAGAATCGGCATGGCTGTGGAAGAAAGCGATCGTATTCGCACAACGCAAGGCCAGGTTGATCTGCAGAGCTCCGGCGGCGCCACCGTGCGCGTGCGCCCCTTCACTGAAATCCAGGTGCGCAGCCTGATGCCGCAGCAGGGCGTTTCCCTCGATCTGAAGAATGGCTCGCTGGCTGCCCGCGTTCGCCGCGCAGGCGCTGGCGAGGATTTTACGGTGCGGACGCCTACGGCCATCGCCGGCGTGCGCGGCACCACCTTCACCGTGGAAGAGGATGCCGAACACGGCGCCCAGGTGACCGTGCTGGAAGGACAGGTAGCGCTGGCCCCGCGCATTGCTGCAGCGGATGATGCCAACCTCAGCGGCGCCAGCCAGCAGTCCGTAGCGCAGGCGCAAGAACAGCTGCAGGCGCAAGAAACGGTAATTGAGGGCGGCCAGTCCGGTTCGCTCAGTCCGCAAACGGTGCAGGCATTGCAGCAGGCCAATGAGGCCGTTGCCGAATCAGCGAGCAACAACCAGGCCCTCCCGGCCCAGGTTATGCAACAGCTGAACGCGCCGGAGCAACCGGTGCAGGTAGCCCAGGCTGATATTACCATACGCGACCGCGCCGAACAGGAAAGCCTGGTGGCAGTCAGCAACGACGCCTTCCAGCAGGCCCTGGAAAACGCCGGCAGCCCGCAAGCTACCGAGGCGCTGCAAAACGACTACAATCGCGAACGCGAGGGAGCGCTGCAGCGCATCGAATCCGAAGCGCGCAATACGCAGGCCAACAGCGATGCTGAAATCCGTCGTCTCTATCGCCTGGTAGAAGTGGTTTCGCTGAAGGATGGCCGCAAGATCACCGGCGCAGTGATGACTCAGATTGGCGATGTGATCGTGGTGCACAGCGCGGCCGGCGTGGATCGCGTCAAAGTCAACGACATCAGCTACATCGACTACCAGGACGCACGCTAGTCGGCGATCCCTGTCATCGATGCTTCGACGAAGAGGCGACCGTCATGACGGTCGCCTTTTTTTTGCACCAATTGCAGGCAATGCAAACGATCGCAAGACTGGCTTCAGTAATCCAGACCGATGGCGCGACGAACGCTGTGCAGCGTAGCGGCGGCGCTACGACGCGCTTTTGCGGCGCCAGCATGCAGCAATTCGCGCAACGCCTGCGGATCGCGCATGATCTCCTCGCGCCGCTGCCGCTGCTGCTGAAAGTGCTGCAGCACAATTTCGAATAGCTCCTGCTTGAAATGGCCGTAGCCCTTGCCCGGCTCGGCAAAACGTCGCGCCAGATCCTGGCGACCGCGCTCGTCCAGGAATAGCGAATAGATTTCAAAAAGCGGCGTCCCCTCGGCTGGTTTGGGCGCATCGACAGGCGTGGAATCAGTCACAATGCCCATAATCGCCTTGCGCAGCTCTTTCTCCGGCGCAAAAGGATAGATGGCATTGTTGTAGCTCTTGCTCATCTTGCGTCCATCGACGCCGGGCACCACCGCTACATCTTCCAGGATGTCTGGTTCCGGGATCTTCAGTAGATCGCCGTATTGCAGATTGAAGCGCCGCGCAATGTCGCGCGCAAACTCCAGATGTTGCTTTTGATCTTTGCCCACCGGAACACGGTCGCTTTGAAAGAGTAAGATATCGGCCGCCATCAGCACCGGGTAGAAAAACAGACCGCCGCTGGGCGTAATGCCCTGGGCAACTTTGTCCTTGTAGGAATGCGCCAGTTCCAGCTGCGGCGCAGTGATATGCATGGAAAGAATCCAGGCCAGTTCCTGCACCTCGGGCGCGTCGCTCTGCACCCAGAAAACGCAGCGCGCCGGGTCCAGGCCGAGGGCCAGAAAATCGGCGGCGGTTTCCAGGATATTCTGCGCCAGCGTCTGACCCTCGCCGACAGAGGTCAGTGAATGGTAGCTGGCAATAAAACAGAACAGTTCGTGATGCTGCTGGTAATCTACCATTCGGCGCATCATGGAAAAGTAGTTTCCCAGGTGAGGCCGTCCGCTGGGCTGTATGCCGGACAGAATGCGCATAGCGCCAGGGAGCCCTTGCCCTGCATGCTCGCCAGTACTTTCCGGCGCGCAGCCGCAGAGCTCGATCGATCGACGAGGCACATGGAACATTTTCGCGAGCTGAGCGTTATCATCATTGGCCTTGTGTTTGGCGCGCTGGCCGCCGGCTGGAGCCTGATGATTCTATTGCGCCACCGCCGGACGCCTCGCCCGCAGCGGCGAGCGCAGCGTCCATTGTTGTGGGTGGCAGTCATCGCCGGACTGATTGCCCTGGCGTCGCTGAGCAAGGCCGGCGGCGATTTGCGTAAATGGATCGCTGCCTCCGCGAGCGAAAGCCCGGGCCAGCGCCGCCTGCCCTGAATGCTATGGAAGACGGCTATCTCATATTGATCGGACTGACGCTTGGCCTGGCCATCCTCTTGATCTGGATGCTCTTGCCGCTGCGCAGTCGTCGTCAGGCGCCGGAGGAAAAGCCGCGCGGTTTCTGTCCGCTGTGCAAGCACCCCTTGATGAAGGGCGAGCGCGTGCGCTCCGATCAGACGGAGATCGGCAATATCGAGGTGCAGACGCGGATCAAGGGTTGCCCGTTTTGCATGGGTCCATCCAATCGACGCAAGCGCAGCTGCCCGGTCTGCCAGCGTCCGGTAGCGCAGGATGAGGTCATCCTGGCGCTGGCCGATCCGCGCGTCGATCGGCTGAAGCTCTCCATCAAGGGATGTCGCCAATGTTTTCCGCAGGGTTTTTGAAGCGCGCCGCTCTGCTGCTGCTTCTGGCGGCCGGGAGCGCCAGCAGCGTCGCCTGCAGCAGTCTGTACTGGAGCAATCGCGGCCGTGATGCAGCGGACGTTTTCACGCTGGAGTTCAGCACACAGAGCTATGGACTCAGCGTGCGCGCCGGGCCGCTACAGCTTGGCGCCGCCTACAAAGACGCGGCTGGCTACAGCGGCGGTCTGCGCGGCGGAAGCTGGGGTCAGAAGTTCACCGCCGGCTTTACGGCGCTTTTTTTTGGCGCCGACTATCTGAGCTCGGCGCCAATTCGTTTCAGTCCGCCAGGCGAGGCTGAAGCAGAGGAGGCATCGGACAGCGCCGAGGAATCGTCGGACACAGCTGAGGCGGCGCCGCCTTCGACGCAGGACGCTGCTGCCAGCGAGGACACAGGCGGGCCTGCGATAGCTGACGAAAATGAAGCCGGCGATGTGACGCCGCTGCTGAGTTTGCGTCATAAAGAATACCGCGCGCGCGCTCCGCTTGGTACGCAAATGCCGGCGCACCTGCGACGCTCGCTTTTGAAGCAGGAGGGCGAGGTCTTTGCGCCAGGTTCTTATTTTACACAGCTTGATCTTTCGCTGGGCGTCTATTTTGGACTGCGCATCGGCTTCAATCCGGGCGAGCTTCTTGATTTGCTGCTTGGTTTTCTCAATTTCGACCCGATGGATGATGACGCGCCCTATGAGGCCACGCTGGAAGAGCAGCTGCTGGAATCGCCCTACTTCCGCAATCTGGACCGCGCTACGCGGCAGCAGATTCTGGAGCGCGTGCGCAGCGGAGATCTACAATTGCCGGGCGCCGCTCCCTGAAGGCGCCTGGCTTTGCGCCGGGAGGCAAGCATGAATCTGAGTGCAGCGGCGAAGCTGGCCGTCCTTCTGTGCGCCGTCATTGCGTCGGCCTGTAGCTTTCGCGACAGCTGGCTGATTCGTTCGGCTTTTTATCCCGAAGTAGTCGAAAGCAACGCTCCAGGCGTACAGCGCGAGGGCCTGGACAGCGTCGATGACAACGCTTACGGCGCGCTGCTGCTGCGTCACGTAGCCGAGGACGGCGCGGTAAACTATGCCGCCTTGAAAGCAGATGAGGCGCAGCTCGACCGTGTGCTTGCCAGTTACGCTGCTGTAGAAGTGTCCGCGCTTTCCAGCGAGGCCGAACTGGCTTTGTTGATCAATGCCTACAATGCCTTCACCTTAAAGTTGATGCTTGGCTATCCTCAAGTGCGCTCCATCCAGGACATACCCGCCGCCCGACGCTGGAAAGATCAGCGCTGGCAGCTGGCCGGTCGCCGCTGGAGTCTCGATGCCATCGAGCACCAGTGGATTCGCGCCCAGCACCGACAGCCCTTGATTCACTTTGGCCTGGTCTGCGCCTCGCGCGGTTGTCCGCCATTGCGCCGCGAACCCTACCGCGCTCGCGCTCTGCGCGCCCAGCTGCAGGATCAGGCGCGGCGCTTTTTTGCCAGAGAGAGCAACCTGCGCTGGAATGCGGAACGCCAGACGCTTTCCGTTTCCGAATTGATCGATTGGTTTCGCGACGACTTCCGCGGTGGCGGCGGACCTGGCGCCGAACTGCGCTTTGTGCTTGGCTATGCGCCGCCGGCCATTGCCAGCGAGGCGCAGGCCAACATCGACTCTGTGCGCCTCGCCTATTTACCGTACGACTGGCAGTTGAACGGCAGCTGGCGGCAGCCATAGCACCCGGCCTGCAGACCCTGACCGCCAAAAGCACTTCAAGGAGCGGACAGCGCTTCGGGATCTACGCGTCGCATTAGCTCTCGATTTGGATCCAGAAAGAAGATCAATAGCCAGCCGCGCCGGCGGCTCAAATCAAGGCGCTCCAGATGTGGAAAAATACTGAAGATGGAATAGTGCAGATGCGGCAGGTCCGATGCGCCCGTGTTGCCAACCAGCCCCAGCTCCTCGCCCCGCTTTACCAGAGCGCCTGAGCCTGTCTGGAATTTTGAGAGATGTGCGTAGTAATGCAAGAGGAGATCGGCGCCAAGAACCATGACGACCTGGCCGCCGCGGCCTGTAATCGGATCCGGGCCCGTGTAGAGCACGATGCCGTGCGTCGCAGAAACGATCCTCGCGCCAGCAGGTCGAATGATATCGAGTCCGTAGTGCAGGCGTTCTCCGCTGCACCACGGACAACGATCCCACCAATTCTGAGCCGTCCAATGCCTCGGTCGAGCGCCCAGCACCGGTATATCCATCGGCCCCGGCCAGACGTAGACGCGCATACAAAGCGCGGCTGCCGCCGCCAGCAAAATGATGCGGATACGCTTAGGGCTGCCCTTCCGGCTTCGATCCATCGACAGCGCCATCCGCATCCTGGGCTTCTTCCGCCGGCGCCATTTCGGCCAATGCCGCCGCCGCCGCCTCGCCAATGCCGCCGCGCTCGCCGGCCAGAGACTCCAGCTCGCCGCGATCCTTTTTCTGCAATGCCGTCTCCAGGCGCAGACCCATGGAAACGACAGCCACATCAAAATCCAGGCCCTGCCCCTCTTTGTTCAAAAGCCAGCCCGCAAAATAGGTTCCGCTGGCGCCGCCTTCTACCTGCAGCCACTCGCCCTCTGCGTTCTTCTCCCGCGACTTAACAAAGAATACAACTCCGGGCTTGATATTTCGGGAACTGCTCTGGGCGCCGGAGGTAGCGCTGGGGCGTTGATAGATCTGCAGACCGCTGCTTTGAATAACGCCGGCGTCAATGAACAGATTCTTACTTTCCACAAAGACTTCCTTTCCATCGGCAAGGCGCACCAGGCTGCGATCGCCCTCGACGCGCAGGAATTCCACGCGCTCGCCCTTGCTCAGATAACCGCTGCGCGTTTGACCGGCTGCATCGCTGCTTGCCGCCAGCGCCCAGCGCGCCACGCGCATGTTGTCTTTTTTGCAGGCGCTGCCCAGAGCGCCAAGCAGCGCCGCGGCAACAATCGCCAGCGTGGTCTTATGCCATTGCTTCATCATGCCAGTCCTCAAATTCAGTAGTTGGGCCAGCTACTGTCGCCCTGCTGGCGTCCGGCAAGCGAAATCCCGGGCTTATTGCGTCGCAGCCAGCGCGCTGCGAAAGCTGGAGAGCAGATCCTGAATAAAGGCGGCATCCAGCGCGTAGGCGGCGCGGCGTATGGTTAACGTAGCCTGCGATTGGAGTATCGTTTCAATCTCGCGCAGACCGTTGGCCTTCAACGTGGCGCCCGTACTTACCAGGTCGACAATGCAATCAGAAAGACCGAGCGTTGGCGCCAGCTCGATGGAACCATGTAATTTTATGACCTCGCAGCTGACGCCGCGTTTGAAAAAGTAATCCATCGCCAGGCGCGGATACTTGGTGGCCACGCGCAGATGCGAACTCTGCAACAGCTCTGCAGCGCGTTCGGCAGGCGCGGCCAGCGCCAGTCGACATTGACCGAAGCCCAGCTCCAGCGGGGCAGTCAGGTCATAGGCGCCTTCTTCCAGTACATCGCGACCGGTTATGCCGGCGTGCGCCCCGCCCTGCAGAACATAGGTGGGCACATCCTGGCTGCGCACCAGCACGGCACGAATTTTTCCGCTGTCATCCAGAAAGGCCAGCGAGCGATCCTGGCGCGGCTTGCTGAAACGAGCAAATCCGGCGCGCTCGAAAAACTCGATGCTTTCGTCGGCCATTCGGCCGGCTGGCAAGGCAAGTGTAAAGGGCTGGTTCACGGTTGCGACGCGGCCGCGCCATTAGCCAGGGCGAATGCCACGGCAGCGGCGCGAACATCATATTCGCCGGCAATGGTAGCGCCAGCATTCATTGCAAACAGTTCTTCGAGAGCCTTGCGCCCATCGTCGCGACGTCCCAGTGCAAAAAGGGCGCGCGACTGGCCAAAGCGCGCGGTAGCGCGCAGCACATTGTCCTCGCGCAAATCGTCAACGGCCAGGCTGTAGGCGTTGAGCGCCTCGTTCAGCTTTTCGGCATCCTCGAAGCAGGCGCCGGCCTGAAGATAGAGATAGCCGCGCAGCTCCGGCGTTTCTATTTGGCGGGCGAGGGCCATCGCCGCCTGCGCCGCACTGCCAAAATTCTTGGCGCGCAGCTCGAGACCAAATTTGAGCAACAAGCCGCGCTTGCTGGAGCTGGCGCTATCATGTTGCTGCAAATACTCATCGACTTTTGCGATGGCCGCCGCGCCGGCCTGATTGTCCGGGTCAAGCAGCGGATTTGCCAGCAGCGCTTCGTAGTCCGCCAGCGACTTCTGCTCCTGTGCATCCAGATACAGGCGAACGCCGATCGCCGAAAGCAGCGCAACGGCCACAATTCCGACGCCGATCAGGGTCTGGCGCAAATGCTGCCGAAGATAGAGCGCGACGCGGGCGACCATTCGCTCGGCCGCATTACCCTGAAAATCGCGCAAGGGATCCAGGGCCGCACTGGCGCGAATCTCTTCGGCGTGTTGCTGGGTGCGACGTCGACGTGCCATATTTCAGCGCTGCTCCTGCGGCTTCAGTTTCAGGCCTGGGTCTTCTTCAGAAAGGCGCCCAGACTGGAGGTGGAGGGACTTGCATCCTTTTTCAAATACTGCTCAATCAATGCGCGTTCCTGGCGCACATCGTAGTCCTTGATCGAAAGCGAAATGCGACGATTGTCGGCATCAATGCCAAGCAGGATGGCGTTCACTTCCTGTCCTGGCTTGTAGACTTCTTCCATTTTTTGATCGGGCTTCAGCGGCAAACGGGAAACGTGCACCAGCCCTTCAAAGCCATCGCCGATGCTTACGAAAAGACCAAAGGGCGCAATGCGCGCCACGGTCCCCTGGATCGTATCGCCTTTGCGATACTTCTCCATCAACTGCTGGAAGGGACTGGGCGTCAGCTGCTTGATCCCACAGGAGATGCGACGCTCCTTCTTGTTCACTTCGAGGATCTTGAACTTTACCTGATCGCCTTTTTTCAGCATGTTGCGATCGGGATGCTCATCCCAGGAGTAGTCTTTGAAGTGAATGAGCCCTTCGATGTCTTCGGCCACTTCAACAAAGGCGCCAAAACGCGTGATGCTGGCCACCCGCCCCTCGCCGATCTCTCCGGCGCGCAACTGCGACCCAAGCGCCTGCCAGGGATCGGCCAGCATCTTCTTGCGGCCCAGCGAGATGCGTTTCTGTTCCAGATCGACGGACAGCACCTCGGCCTCAACTTCGGAGTCCTGTTCCAGATAGCTGCGCGGGTGCCTAGGACGACGCGACCAGGTAAGTTCGGAAACGTGCACCAGGCCTTCCAGGCCTTCCTTCAATTCCAGAAAAGCGCCGTAGTCTGTAACCGAGCTGACGCGTCCTTTGACAACGACGCCGGGGCTCAGCTCGCGGGCCGCCCATTCCCAGGGATCTTCGCTGAGTTGTTTCAGTCCAAGCGACAGTCGATTGTTCTCGCGATCCATGGACAGAATCTTAACGTGAATCGCTTCTTTTACCTTGAAGCGCGACTTGAAGGGCGCCCATTTTTTCCAACTGATGTCGCTTTGATGCAGCAGGCCTTCTACGCCCATGATATCAATGAAGAGTCCGAAGGCGACTTTCTTGCTGATGACGCCATCCGCTTCGTCGCCCTCCTTGTATTTCTCTATCAACGCGTTCCAGAGCTCGTCGTTTCGCTCTTCGATGATGCGTCGATGGGAGACGACCGCGGAGCGATGGCGCTCCTTCAGCTCCAGCACTTTGAAATCCAGCTTGTGGCCGACTGCATGGCGGCTCTTTCGCGTTTTCAAATCGCCGTGCGAAAAGGGCATGAACAGCTGCAGCCCGCCAAAATCGACGAGATAGCCGTGGTTCAAACTCTGCGTTACCACGCCGGTCAATGCGGCGTCGGCCTGGGACGCCTCGGCCAGATCGCGCCAGGCGATGCGCCGTTCGGCCTCCAGTCGCGAGAGGCGCACCGGACCATCGTCGCCGCGCGAAACGACGACGACGTGCACTACGTCGCCTGCTGAAGGCGTCTCCGCAAATTCGGATCGCGGACAGCGGCCGTCCTGCTTCTGTCCAATGTCCAGAAAGACGTCGCGGTCATCGACGTCGATAACGCGCGCTTCGATCACTTCGCCGGCGGAAATATCATCCTGAGCGCCCATCGATTCCATGGCTTGCGTCATGGACTCCAGCTCCTCACGATCGAGGTCGAACGGAGTGGATGCGCGGTTGCGAGAGGTCATAGAGGAACCGTAGTTGTAGTCGCCATTCAAGCGATGGAGTGAATCGTTTGCGCCCCCGGCGGGGCCTGGCAGGCCGCTGCAAACACGACCTGCTAGAATTGAATCTGCAGATAGCTCAGGAGCCTGTGGACGACATCGTTGGGCGAAAGCAGCGATGTGTCAATAAGAATAGCGTCTTCAGCCTGTCGCAAGGCGCCAAAGGGCCGCGCGCGATCCTGTTCATCACGCTCATGGATTTCCCGCGCCAGTTGCTCCATGCCGACCTGGGCGCCGCCGCGCTGGAATTCTCCCTGACGACGCTCGGCCCGCACCTGAACGCTGGCGTCCAGGTAGAATTTGTACGGAGTCTCTGGAAACACCACCGACCCAATATCGCGACCATCGACCACCAGATCGGCGACGCGCGCGAAGGAACGCAGCTGCGCATTGACCACGTCGCGACAGGCGCGCATATCGGCAATGTAGCGAATGCGAGCGGTCACCTGCGGCGTGCGAATGCGTGCGCCAACATCAACGCCATTCAGACAGTTGCTCTGGCGGCCTTCGACCAGCCGCACCTCGACGCCCAGCTCTTCTGGCCGCAGTTTATCGGCTGTCGCCAGCCGGCCAAAGTCCTCAGGCGATAGCCCCTCGCCCATACGCTCCATCCAGGCGAGGGTCAACGTGCGATAGATGGCGCCGGAGTCGGCGTGCAGGTAGGCCAGGCGCTCCGCCAGCATGGAAGCAACTGTGCTCTTGCCGCTGCCCGCTGGACCGTCCAGTGCAATCACCGTTTTTGCAGCGCCGCGCTTACTCATCTTCCTGAAATCCACAAAGGCGATTGCGATCGCGCCGCGCCGCAGCAAACCATTGCATCCACCAGTCTTCATCGAGCGGCGAACGCTGCAACTGGACAATGATCTCGCCAAGCTGATCCTGAAAATCCCGCAGCGAATGCAACACGGCCTGGCGGTTAGCTACCAGAACGTCGCGCCACATTTCGGGATTGGAGCCGGCAATGCGCGCCATACCCTTGAAGCCGCCGCCGGTAATTGGCATGGGCGCCAGCGCCAGGCTCTGTTCGACGGACGGCGCGGCCTGGGCCCAGCGCGCCAGAATGCCGGAAAGAACATGCGGGGCATGACTCAAATAAGCCAGAGTCTGATCGTGCAACTCAGCCGGCAAAAGACAGATGCGCATCCCCAGCTCCTGCCAGAATTCTGCAATGAGCTGGCGATCGGCTCCTGCAGCGCTCTCTCCGCCAGGATAGGCGCCGCTGTCTTTGCTGATCAAACAGAGGCGATCCACATACAGGTCGGAACTGGCGGCGGAGGGCCCGCGATTTTCAGATCCACACATCGGATGCGATCCAACAAAACGAAGATCGCTGCGCAAAGCAAAGGCCTGATCTACTTCGCGGCGCGCAGAGGACATGTCGGTGATCAACGAGCTGCATTGTGGAAAGACCGGCGCCAGGGCGCGCACGGCGCCCAGCGGCAAGGCCAGGACTATCAGATCATAGGAATCCAGTTGCAAAGCGCCAAGCGCTTCGACGCCGGATGCGGCAATGGCGCGATCGGCCATCCGCTGATCTTCAATCCAGCGGCGCGAAGACTCGCTGCGCACCACGCCATCAAGACGCACTGTGGGCCAGCGTTTGCGCGCGGCAAGCGCCAGCGATGCGCCCATCATGCCCATGCCAAGAATCAATATCGATTGCGGCTTCATTGCGCCTCAGGGCAGGTCCATCCGCGGATAGGATCCAAGGATTTTCAAAAAAGACGTATGCTCCTCGACCTCGGCCAGGACAGCGCGCACTGCTTCCGATTGCTGGTGCCCTTCAAAGTCGATAAAGAAATTGTAATCGCCAAAGGCGCGGCGGCTGGCGCGAGATTCAATGCGCGTCAGATTGATGCCGCTTCGTTCGAAGGGGGTCAGCATGCGATAGAGGCTCCCCGGCTTATCGCGCACCGAGCACACCATCGAAGTTTTGTCATCGCCGGTAGGCGGGCATTGCTCCGCACCCACCACAAAGAAGCGCGTAATATTGTAGGATTTCTCCTGTATACCCGCGCGCAAGACCTTGAGACCGTAGGTCTCAGCCGCCAATTGCGAGGCGATGGCGGCGCCGTCTTTGCGTTCCGCCGCCAGCCTTGCCGCCGCCGCTGTACTTGAGGTTTCGACCAGTTCGATCTGGGAAAGATTGAGATTCTGCTGCAGCCACTCGCGGCATTGCTCACGAGCAATGCGCAGCGTATAGATGCGGCGTACCGCGGATAGATCCATCTCTTCGTGATGCAACAGATTCAACGTAACGCGGATGTAGTGTTCGGCGTAAACCTTCAGCTCGCTGCGCAGAAACATCTCCAGCGTCACGCCAACGGCGCCTTCTGTTGTATTGTCCACGGGAACCACGCCAAAGTTGGCGCTGCTGAGCGCTTCCACTGCACGAAAGACATCGGGGATAGTATCTACGGCCAGAGCGCGGACGGCGGAGCCAAAACGAAAGAGCGTTGCTTCGTGGGAAAAGGAGGCCGGCGGGCCCAGATAGGAAACGACCGGACCGCCCTCCACGGCAATACTGCCGGACATGATCTCGCGATAGATGTGGCGCAGGATGGCCAGCGGCATCGGCGGCGCAGCGCCAAACTCCGATTCCACCAGCCGTCGAAGGTTATCGTAGACTTCCTTTTCACGATCTGGCCGATACACAGCGGCGCCGACGCGGCGCTTGACCTCGCCAATCTTGCGCACCAGGTCGGTGCGTCGCATGATCGCGCGAATGATCTCCTGATCGGCGTGGTCGATTCCCTCTCGCCACTGGCGCAATTCCTCGTCTTCGGAGGGCATGGCGTCAGTCAAGATCGTCGAACTTCAGCTCCTTGACGTCTTCCAGCGTGGGAAGATCGCCGAGCGAGTTCAATGCAAAGTGGGAAAGAAACTGGCGCGTGGTTACGTAGAGCGTGGGGCGGCCCGGCGCCGGACGGTAGCCCTGCGGCTTGATCAACTTACGCTGCAACAACTGAACAACCATGGCGCGGCTATTGACTCCGCGGATCTCCTCGATCTCCGGCAATGTAATCGGCTGCCGATAGCTGATGATTGCCAGCGTTTCCAGGGTCGATCGCGACAGCGTCTCGCGTTTCTGTTCTTTGAAGACCTCTTTGATTGCGGCGCTGTAGCGTTCGGCGGTCACAAACTGATAGCCGCCGGCTATTTCGCGCAGCTGCACGCCGCCATCGCGCTCGGCGTAGTCGTCGGCCAGGCTGTCCGCCAGCACGCGCGCGTTGACGCGATCCAGATTGCAGCGTCTGGCCAGCGAGCTGATGGAAAGCGGTTCCGGCGCCAGAAAGAGCGCGGCCTCGATCAGCCCGCGATAGAACTCTTCCTCTTCCCTGGACAATTCGCGATGCTCGGGCAAGGCAGCGTCGGCGGCCTGAGCCAACGGCGTGGCCCCGCCAGCTTCCGGCGGCGACAGAGGCGCCGTCGTCGCCGGTTCAATTGCACCGATATCGGAAGAAAATCCGGGTTCGTCGGCCGGTTTTGCAACGGTATCTCGTCTTTTGCGTTCGCGAGCCATGGTTTGTGGCGGATCAACCGCCTCCTGCCTTATTAACGGGCGCACAGCGGCTGGAATTGAACCGGCGGCGTCCGGCCTGGCGCTCAGGCTGGCGCCCGGAATCGCGGGCGGCGGGGATTATGTCAACCCCAAGCCCCGCTCAATGCACCAGAGCGCTGCGCTTGAAAATACGGATCTCGCCGAAGTTCACCCGCTGGCGGATGACAATCTCGCGCATCCGCGTCAGTTCCAGAAGCGCCAGAAAAGTGGCGATAATTTCAGCGCGATTCATGCGTTCTACGCTTTCGAAAAGCTCGTCAAAACTCAATTCCTGGGCCGTCTTGAACAGTTCGCGCAGCGCTTCGATACGATCTTCAACGGAGACCTCTTCCAGTTGAATTTCAAAGCGCCGTTCTTCGGCGGCCCCTTCCTGCAGCCGTCGCAACATATTGGAGTAGGCCTGGATCAGGTCATTGATACTGACCTCCAGCCACTCGTTGCCCTCCGCAGCGGCCGTCGCTGCCGGCGAGGGCGGACGCGTCAGCATGCCCGCCGCCAGATTGTCCATTTCGCGGAGGCGATCGGCCGCCAGCTGAAAGCGCCGGTACTCCAGCAATTGCTGCACCAGTTCTGGCGGCAGACGCGGCTCTTCCTCTGCATCCTCAAAACCAGGATCAGGGAGCAAGGCGCGGCTCTTGTAGAAGAGCAGTTGCGAGGCCATCACCGCAAAGGACGAAGCAAGTTCGATCTGCAACTCGCTGGCGCGGCTCAGGAATTCCAGAAAGTCTTCGCTAATGCGCAGTAACGATACCTCGAAGATATCAATCCGGTAGGATTCGATCAACTTCCAGAGTACGGACAGCGGCCCGTGATGCGGCTCGCCCTCTGGATCGGTCCAGCTGACCTGAAATTGATCGAGGGGTTCAGGAATGCGTTCGGCGTCTTCGCCAGACGACTGCTGCTCGCCAGCAACGGTTGCAGCACTGTCGCTTGCGCCAGCCCCTGCGGCAGGGCCCGGAAGCTCTTCAGAGGAATCTGTAGGATCAGCGGGAGACAAGGGCCTCTTGCGCGAGGGGAATCAGAATGGAGCTACGGCGAGCGCGCGAAGCTCAGCCAAGCGCCTTGGCCGCCGCCTGCTGCAGGCGCTCCGGCGGAAAGGGCTTCACCACGAAGTCCTTTACGCCCATCTTTATGGCGCGCGCCAGCAGATCTTCCTGCCCCAGAGCCGTAACCATAATGATCCGAGCGGTGGAGTCCTTTTTCAGAATTTCCCCGGCGGCCTCCAGTCCATCTTTTTCGCGCATGGTGATGTCCATGGTCACCAGGTCCGGCTTCAGATCCCCGAATAGCTTCACGGCCTGGACGCCGTTCTCCGCTTCGCCGACAATCTCGTGGCCGGCGGCGGTGAGCGCATCCTTGACCAGGGTGCGCATAAATTTGGCGTCATCTACCACCAGAACACGTGCCACAAATACTCTCCAGATTGAACCCGCTATTGGTATGAGAAGCAAGCGGACAGGACCGCAACCATATTTTTCAGTGGAACGACCTGATCGATAGCCCCGGCTTCGATCGCCCTGCGGTTCATGCCAAACACTACGCTGGAGGCCTCATCCTGCGCAAGCGTCAATCCGCCGGCGGCGCGCAGCCGCAGCAAGCCATCGACGCCGTCCCGACCCATCCCGGTCATGATCAGGGCCGCCAGCTCTCCGCCAAAGACTTTGATTCCCGACTCCAGAAGCGGTTCAAAGGAAGGTCGATGCGAGCGTACGGCGGGTCCGCTGTCCAGCCTGGCCAGCAGCAGATCGCCTTTGCGCTCCACCAGCAGGTGCTGATCGCCCGGCGCAATCAGAACCAGTCCAGGGTGCAATGCTTCGCCGTCGCAAGCCTCGCGCACTTCAAGCGGCGAGAGTTCGTTGAGTCGCTCGGCAAAGGCTGCGGTAAACAGCGGCGGCATGTGCTGCACGATCAGGATGGGCGCCGGAAATTCGGCCGGCATCTCGCGCAGCATGTCTTGCAGCGCTTTTGGTCCGCCCGTTGAAGCGCCAATCAGCAAGGCGCCGTAGCGCACGCCGGAGGCGCGGGGCGTCGCTTGTGGGGCGGGCGCAGCGCTGAGCCGTTCCGCTTCGGCAAAGGCGCTCACCCTTTCGCGCAGCGCCAGTTGCATGTCGGCGACGCTTACGCCGGCGTCCGGCGAGGGTTTGGTTACAAAGTCCGCCGCGCCGAGGTCCAGGGCGCGAAAAGTGGTGATCGCTCCGCTGCGCGTTAGCGAGGACAGCATCAGCGTCGGCGTCTTGAGCCCGCGCTTTTGCATCTCCTTGAGCACGCCAATGCCGTCGAGACGCGGCATCTCCACATCCAGAATGATCAAGTCAAATTGCTGCGTGGCAAGCGCTTGCAGGGCTTGCTCACCGTCGGTCGCTTCAGCGGCAACGCTCAACCCCTCGATCGCCTCCAGGGTATCGCGCACCGCGCGGCGGGCCAGCGGGGAATCGTCTACCAGCAGGATACGAAACATGAATGGCAACGGTCCGGCAGCGTTAGAGTCGATTGACCACGCGGGCCAGAGACTGCGCTGAAGGAATCAGGAACAAGCGTCCCAGAAATTCCAGATCTTGACGGTAGAAATCGGCGGTGATATAGAGCACTTTCAATCCGCGCGCGTCCCCTTCCTTCTGGTCCAGCCAGCGAATCAGTCCGTCGCGCGCTCCCTGAAAGAAGTCGGGCACTGTTGGCGTCATGGTGATTCCAGTACGATTGGACAGTTCATTCAGTATGCTGGCGCCAACTATATTGATCAACTCCTGAATCACAGAACGCAAATCCTCGGCGCCGATGGCTTCGCGCGTCCACTGTTCCGGAGGAATGCCCAGCAGATCGCCGGCCGCCCGATATCCCGTAGCCTCGTCGAAAACCAAGAGCACGATGGCATCGATGCCTTGCTCCGCTTCGACTGTCGCCGCCAGCAAGCTGCCGGCCGGCGTATAGCGGCTGATATCGGCGTAGTCCATTGTCTTGATTTCCGGCGTAGAAACATCGACGCGAACCCCAAGCAGCTGGGACAGGACCTGACCGGCATTGAGCATGCCGCGATTGATCAAACCGTATAACTTCTGATAGTCTTCGTCGGAAAGCTCGCGCAACGGCGCCGCACGATCCGCGTGGCGATCGGGAGACGACGACGCCGGGAGTGCAGGCGCGGGAGGCTGCTGTTCTCCGCCTGGCATGGACGCTTCAACAGCAGCGGGTTCGACTTCGGGAAAGTGCGTCCGGGCCAATTCTTCGGCCGCCGCCTGCATATCCTGTTCAAAAAGCGAAGAGGATGGTCGTTTGCTTGCGCTGGCTTCTGGTCCCGCCAGCAAAGAGCCGCCAGGTGTTGCAGCGTTCAGCTCGGGCGGCGGTCCAGCGTTGACGCTGGCTCTGGCGGCGCCGGCCGGCGCCATGGCGGCGACAGCGCTGCTGGCGCCCACGGCGGCCAATTCTTCGACCTCGCCAGTCTCCCAGTCTTCCGCCATCTGCCGCTGCAGGCGCTGCAGTTCCTCGACGCGCAGATTGTAAAGTTGCGCCGGGTTCAGATACTCTCCGCTTTCGGATTGGGCCATTTGCAGCGCCGCGTGCGCCCCGCTCTGCTGCGCGGCAATCTCCAGCAGACCCTGGACATCGAGCACCATGACAATCCGTCCGTCGCCCATCAGACAGGCGCCGATCAGTCCGGGCACGCTGCGGTAATTCTGCTCGAGGGATTTGATCACAATCTCTTTCTTACCAATCAAGCCATCGACAACGAAGCCAATCTTGCGATTGGCATGCAGCGCAATCAGCACTGGAAAATCCGCGCCTTCGGCCCCGTCGTGCAAACCCAGCAATCGACTCAGGCGGTAGACCGGCAGGATATCGCCGCGCAGATTGATGATGTCGCGTCCCTGCAGGCTGGTCACCTCGTCGCGATTGACGCGTATCGTTTCCACTACGTCCGCCAGGGGGAAGGCGTATTCTTCCTCCTCAATGCGCACCAGGATGGCGGAGACGATGGCCAGCGTCAGCGGAAAGCTCAGTAAGAAGGCGGCGCCCTGCCCCGCCTGTGATTGGATCTGAATTGATCCTTTGAAATCCTCGGTCATCTTCTTGACCACATTCATTCCCACGCCGCGACCGGAAAGGTCAGTCACGGTCGCCGCTGTTGAAAAGCCTGGCTCGAAGATCAGCTGGTGGATTTGATCCGCGCTCAAATCGCTGTTCGAGGGTATGAGTCCGCCAGCCTGCGCCTTACGGCGAATCGCCTCGGTGTTGAGTCCGCGGCCGTCATCTGAAATCTCAATGAAGATATTGTTGCCGCTCTGGTAGGCGTTGAGCGTCAAGCGCGCTGTCGCCGGTTTGCCGCGGCTGACGCGTTCAGCCTGCGTTTCAATGCCATGGTCGAGCGCATTGCGCAGCAGATGCAGAAGCGGTTCGCCAAGGGCATCGATGATATTCTTGTCCAGCTCAACGTCTTCGCCATGGAAGTAGAGCTCAACCTCTTTGCCCAGTTCGTGGGAAAGATCGCGCACCGGACGCGTAAAGCGATGGAAGACAAGCCCGACGGGAATCATGCGCGTCTTCATGATGCCGGACTGCAGGTCGCGAGCAATTCGCTCGGCCTGATCGATCTTTGATTTCAGCTCCGCCAGCAGCCCCGATTCGCCCAGGGAGCTCTGCATATCCTCGTAGATTTTTTGCAGGCCGGAGTTGATGATCACCAGCTCGCCCACATTGTTCATCAGGTAGTCGATCTTCTCTGCGGAGACCTTGATATTGCGCGACTGCAAACGCGCCTCGGCGTGCAGAGCATCGCCGCCTTCACGACGGCCAATGGCCGCGCCAGGTCCGCGTTCCGCGATGCGCAGCTCTTCCACCATATCGATCTGGCAGAGCTTGACCAGACGATCGCGAGTGATGTCGCCGTGGACGACAAAGGCAAGATGGTCGACTTCCTGGTCCGTCTCCAGCATTTCCGCCGCCGGTTCGGAGCGAAACAGCGTCGCCTCGCGCTTGATGCTTTCCAGCAGAAGCAGATAGCGCATGTTCTTGATCGCCGCGTCGCGATCGATGCGAACGATGCCATCAAAAACGTGACGGCCGGCGGCCTGCTGAACCAGCGCTTCCTCATCGGCCTCATCAAGGCTCAAAAAATCAAGGCCAGCGGCCGCCGCTGGAGCGTTTGCCGGACCTGCATTGGCGCCGGGATTCAAGCTGGTCAGACTGGCGATCTGGCCGCCCACGACCGGCGCGCCCGTCGCTTCCTGCAGCGTTTGTTGCAGTCGTTCGCGCAATTCGGCAAAATCGTTTTCCGGCGACTCGCCGCGCGATACGGCCGCCAGAAAGGCGCGCATATGATCCAGCGCCTCGAACATCAAGTCCACAATAGGCGTGCTGATCGCAATCTTCTGATCGCGAATGCGCTGGAAGAGGTCTTCCAGTCGATGATTCAGTTCCGATAGATGGTCGTAGCCGATGAAGGCCGCCGCCGATTTCAAGGTGTGAGCGCTGCGAAAAATTTCGTCGATGATTTCGCGCTGCGGACCGGAACGTTCCAGATCGAGCAAGCTGCGATTCAGCAGATCGAGCTGATCGCCGGCCTCTTCCAGGAAAATCTCGAGATAACGATCCTTCTGGTCGGCCATCAGACTTCGCGCTCCTGCATAGCGCCGCCAAACTGCAACAAACGCTCAAGATTCAGAATGAGAAAGATGCGATCGCCGGAACGCCCGACGCTCTGAATGTACTCATTGGAGAAACCGCGCACTTCGCCGGCCTCAATGGCCGATTCTGCAACGCGAACAACCTCGAGTACTCGATCCACCAGAAGGCCGCTGTACTTTCCTTGAAAGCTGACCACCACAATGCGGCTTACGTTCTCCAGCTCCGTAAAGTCCCCGCGGAATTTGCGGCTCAAATCCACAATCGGTATGATGTTACCGCGCAGGTTGACCACGCCAAGCATCTCATCCTCGACATTGGGCGTGCGCGTGAGCAGGGTCGGCTTCAATATTTCAAAAGTATCAAGGATGTTGACGGCGTAGTAGCCGCCGGCTGCATCGAAGGTCAGGAACTGACGATACTGTTCGCCGCTCTCCTGTTCTTGCAAATCGTCGAAAAGACCGGAGAGCCCGCCGTAGCTCAATTCCATGGACATGGTCCATCCAGATTGCCCGTCTGCGGCGCGCGCTGAAAGTCTTTTTGCATCCGCTGCGTCGCGCCGACGCTCAGCTATTCGACCCGGGCCGCCCGATCGGCCAGCGCCAGCCGGCCCGCCGCAGTATAGCAGCAGGCGCCATTTTCACAGATCGCCAGATCGAGCTGCAAATCGTGCTCCTCGCCGGCAAAGGGCAAACGACAGAGCGCAGCCGGGAGTAGCGCCAGACGCAGGGCCTCGCCCAGCAGATGCTGGGATCGATCGTAGTAGCCGGCGCCGCGGCCCAATCGAGCGCCGTCCGCCGCAGCAGCAAGCGCCGGCAAAAGAGCTATATCGATGGGCGCACCCTGGGGCAAGAGAGTGGCGGCGTCCGAAGCGCCTGGCGCACCGCTCTGATCGCGCAAAGCAGGCAGCGCCGCCTCCCCCGGCCATCGGACTACTCGAAACTCCAGCAGTCCAGATACAGCCCGGGGGGCCAGAATCTGAGCATTGGCCGGCAGCGCCGGCCACGGATCGTACTCATCGTTCATTGGATAAAAGGCGGCAATACGACGCGGCTGGAGCGCCGCCAGCAGCGTTTCCAGGATTTGTAGCGCCTGGCGAGGCGCCTCAGTCGGCAGCCAGCTGGGCCACAGCGCCCTGGCCTGCTGACGGGCCTGGTTTTTTGAGAGGTTCATCAGCGTCGGCGCCTCTGGTTGCGGCGCAGCGGTTGACGCAGCGCCGACAGTGTGCTAGCATAGAACTTCCGGGACTGCAGCGTTCGAGAACCCATATTTTCGGACCAACATTGAATAGAACGGGAATCCGGAGTTCGCCGCCGCGATGGCAGGCCCTTACAGAGGGAAGTCAGAACGGCAGGACAGGAAACCCACCTGGTAACCAGGTCCCAAAATTTCTCGGTAGTAACGGCGCAGGCGGTTCCGGAGCCTTTGTTCGATAGTCGCGGCAGCGCCAATCAAACGCTTTCGCCAATCAAGCCTTCATCGAGAAGGTCGATCAGCTGACGCGTGCGCTCCGCAGCAAAACGCAGCTCTTCGTGATCGCCGCCGCGGTTTTTTTCCTGCATCAGTTCGTCCGCCAGATTGAGCGCCAGCAGCGTGGCAATGCGGGCGCGGCTGGCGCCCGGCGAAGAACGGCTGAGGTCCCGCAGGCGATCATCGACAATGCGCGCCACCTCTGCGATGTAGCCGGCCTCGGCATCGCCGCGGATCACAAAGCGTTCGCCGAGTATTTCTACCGCGACGCGCGCTTCGGGAATAGTTGCCGGCGATGCCATGCTGTGCTACGCCTTAGCGAGCCTCTTCCTCGACGATCAAGAAATCGTCATCATCGTCGACATCGAAGACGCCCAGAGCGTCGTCGTCATCTTCCAGGATAATATCGTCGTCGCCGGCGCTGTGCGCCGCAGAGGCTGGCGCAGGAGCTGTGGCGGGCGCCGGCGCCGGTGCGCTGGCCGCCGGAGCAGATGCCGGTTCTTCGGTGAGTACGATGTCCTCTTCGTCGTCGTCAAGAATGATGATTTCATCATCCATTGCCGCCGCTGCCGGCGGCGCCACCGGCGTCGCACTGTGCGAAGCTTCTGGCAGATCGTCTTCAATGATGACTACGCTTTCATCGTCGTCAACGTGCACGGGCGCGGGCGCTGCCGCAGGCGCCGCAACAGCTGCTACCGCTGGCGCGCTGATCGGCGCCGAAGGCGCGCTGGCTGGCGGCGGACTGTAGGAGCGCTCAGCGCTTGCGCCATCGCCAACAGCGGAAAGCCGGGAGAGCATTTCGCGAATCTTGCGCTCCAGGACTTCTTCCCGTCCTTTCAATTCTTGCAGTTCGCGCGAAGTCGTTTCCAGCTGCGAACGCAGCGGCGCTACCTCGCGATCTTTTTGTTCCAGGGCAAGCTTCAGCTCATCGTGCTCTTTGCGCAGCTGCTCGTTCTCGCCTTCCAATCGCGAGTTTTCGGAGCGCAGGTCGCCAATCAAATCGAGAGCCCGGAGAATTCGGCCCTCAAGCTCGTCCAGTTGTTCTATCGTAATCATGTAAGGATGCCCCTGACGCTCGACGCCGACGCCGTCCTCCCCTGGAGACAAAACGCCGCTCGATTGCTTTTTTTATCGGATGTCTGACAGCAACAGACGCAAAAATGCGGAGTTCAACTAGATTTTTTCGCGGCCAGAAAATGAGCCCCGCGAACCGCCGGGCCTGGCAATCAGCGAGCGCTTTCGCAGAGCGTCTTGAAGGCCAGGGGGTCGCCAAAGGCAATGTCGGCCAGGGCTTTACGATCCAGAGCGACGCCTTTTTCGCTGAGGCCGTGGATCAGGCGCGAATAGGACAGGCCATGGAGGCGCGCGGCCGCATTGATTCGAACAATCCACAGAGCCCGCATCTGGCGCTTCAGCTGACGACGGGAATTGTAAGCGTGAACGCCGGCTTTGACCACTGACTGCTTGGCCATCCGGTACTGCCGGTGGCGCGCGCCACGGAAGCCCTTGGCGTCCTTCAGGGTCCGCGCCCGGCGTTTGCTATGGATGGTGCCGCTTTTTGCTCGCATGGATCAGACTACCTGTAGATTCTCAACGGCCGTACGGCAGCAACAGCTTGACCGGCGCCTCGTCGCGCTCGTGGACCAACCCGCCCGCCCGCAGGCGTCGCTTCTGGTCTTTGGTCTTGGTGCTGAGATTATGCCGCTTGTTGGCCTTCGGGCGCTTGATCTTGCCGCTGGCCGTCATCTTGAAGCGTTTGGAGGCCGCTTTGTTGGTCTTCAATTTAGGCATTTTCGCTACTCGCCCTGATTTCCTGCGCCATCGACCGGCGCGGAAGCAGCCATGCTTGGCTCAGAGGCCGCGCCTTCAACTTCTTTTTTGGAAGAAGCCGGCTTCTCCGCGGGTTTCTCTGGCGCCTTCTTACGCAGACCTGGCTTCGGACCAAGAGCCATTACAATCTGACGGCCGTCCATACGCGGCTGTGACTCTACCACTGCGATCTCCGCTAACTCGACGCTGAGCTTGGACATCAGCTTCATACCCAGATCGGGATGAGCCATCTCTCGTCCGCGGAAGCGAAGAGTAACCTTGACCTTGTTTCCCTCTTCCAGAAAGGCGCGTGCGTTCCGCTTTTTTAGATCGTAGTCATTTCCGGCGATCTTTGGACGGAGCTTGATTTCTTTGATCTGGACGGTGTGCTGATTCTTGGAAGCTTCCTTCTTCTTTTTCTGTTGCTCGTACTTCCACTTGCCGTAGTCAATGATCTTGCATACCGGCGGGTCCTGATCGGGACTGACCTCAACTAGATCGAGTCCCTGGCTCTCGGCCAGACGCAGCGCAGCCTGGCGCTCCATGACTTCAATTTTGCCATCGGTTACAATTCGCACCTTTGCAGCTGTAATGCGAAAATTAGTGCGGGGCTCCCTTGCTTTGGGGGGCGGTGGTGCAATCTTGCGCTTCGACATCAAACCTCCGTGATTCAGACTGGCCGTCGCCTTGCAGGCGACGCGGGTTACGGCCTCGTTGCTGGAATCGCGTCCTCTATTGCTCTTGAATTTCTGCTCGCAGGCCCTCCGCAGAGGACCGGCTTTCTATATGGAACTGCCAGAATTGGTCGCCTAGCAAGCACATTTCAATCCAGCCGGAAGGCGTCCATGGGATGGGCATTGCAGAGTTCGGCGACGCCGCCCTTCACCCGGGCCAGCGCCGCAGGATCATTGAAGTGATCCAGGAGATCGCAGATCAGGCCGCCCAGTCGACGAAAGTCGTCTTCCTTCAGGCCGCGGGTGGTCAGGGCGGGCGATCCCAGACGCACGCCGCTGGTAACCGCCGGCGGATGCGGATCAAAGGGAATGGCATTCTTGTTGGCCGTAATGCCCGCTTCATCCATGCGATCGGCGGCGGCGGCGCCGGTTACGCCGCTGCGAGTGACATCCAGCAATACCAGATGGTTGTCAGTGCCGCCGCTGACCACGGCGAATCCCCTCGACTGGAAGGTCTCCGCCAGAACGGCGGCATTGCGTTTTACCTGACGGATGTACTCTTTATAATCCGGACGCAACGCCTCGCCAAAGGCCACGGCCTTGGCGGCAATCACATGCATCAAGGGGCCGCCCTGCGCGCCCGGGAAGACGCGCGAGTTCATCAGTTTGGCATGCTCTTCAGTGTTGGAGAGAATGATTCCGCCGCGCGGGCCGCGCAGCGTCTTATGAGTAGTACTGGTGGTGATGTGCGCCACGCCAATGGAGGTAGGATGTTCGCCAACCGCGACCAGCCCGGCGATATGGGCGATATCGGCCATCACGATCGCCCCGACCTCGTCGGCAATCTCGCGGAACTTTGCAAAGTCCAGAGTGCGCGCGTAGGCTGAGAAGCCAGCAATGATCAGCTTTGGCTTATGTTCGCGAGCCAGGGCGCGAAGCTGGTCGTAGTCGATGCGATGGTCGTCCGGGCGCACGCCGTAGGAGACGACGTTGAAATAGCGCCCCGAAAAGTTCACCTTCGATCCGTGCGACAGATGACCGCCGTGCGCCAGGTCCATGCCCATGAAGGTGTCGCCGGGCTGCAGGAAACCTAGAAAGACGGCCATGTTGGCCTGAGCGCCGGAGTGGGGTTGCACATTGGCAAAGCCGGCCCCAAATAAGCGCTTCAAACGATCGATGGCAAGGCTCTCGATTTCATCGGCGTGGTCGCAGCCGTTGTAGTAGCGTTTGCCGGGATATCCTTCGGCGTACTTGTTGGTCAGCGTAGATGTGTAGGCTTCGAGCACCGCGCGGCTGACAAAATTCTCGGAGGCGATCATTTCCAGGCAGCGCTGTTGCCGCTGATCCTCGCGCTGCAGAATGGCGAAGGCCTCTGGATCCGAATCGCGCAAATAGCGTCCCAACATTTCTAATGCAACCTCCGCCCGATCAGTCGCGCCTGACTCAGGCGCCGAGCGCCAGCTCCTGTGGCGAGCGCGCCTCTACAATCCACTCTTTTCGGGCGTAGCAGCCATAGACGAGACGACGCGCTTTGCAGTATACTTGAAATCGTTCGGCCGGCCCAAGGCGAACCGGCGCGTCGACGCGTAAGAGCTGTTGCAGCTCGCCAGAAACGCAGGCGTGAAAGGCGGAGAAATCAAAGGAATCTGGCAGGTGTGTGAGAAAGCGACGATGGTCGCGGCCGCTGCGATAGTCTGGTTCGCGCGGCGGGTGCAGCAAGTAGTCGCTAACGCGTTCAATCAATTCGGGACGCATAATCAAAGTGCCATGGAGGACCAGTGCGCCGCGGCGACGAAACTGTGCATTTCCTGATATTTTCATCAGCGTTCCATTTTCCGCCGTCACCACCAGATCGGACTGGCCGCGCAACAGCGCGGCAAGCCCCTGCGCCTCAAGCGCCTTGCGCACAATGCCCAGCAGCAAAGCGTAGGAAATGCGCAGCGGGTAGAAGTCCGGATTCTTTTCCAGAGAAACGAAAAGGCTGTAGTTCAGATTGCCCGGACCGTGCAGTACGGCCCCGCCGCCGGAAAGGCGACGCAATACCGGCGCGTCCGCCGTCCAGCGACGCCGCAGCTGCGAGGATTCAATGGAACGGCGGGCTTCGGGAATATTGGCGGTCAACTGGTCGGAACGACCCAGCACGATGCACAAGGGATTGGACCACAGTCGCAATCCCCCCGACCAACCCTGTCGGACCATGGTATTGGCCAGGGCTTCATCCAGCGCCAGTCCAAGGTATGGATTGCGCGGTTTCAAGTCGAGGAACTCAAAAAACATCAAGCCAGCCTTTTCTTGATCACCAGCTCGGTGCCCACCGAATGCGACTGATCGAAGTAATGGTAGTCCGAAAGCTTCCCGATCAAAAAGACTCCCAGTCCGCGCTCCCGATAGTCGGAAAGGTCGAGAGCATCGCCGCCGGCGATCGGCGATTGCCGGCCCAGATCGCGAAAGTGAATTTCAATATAATTAGCAAACATCAAGAATTCTAAGTAAATCGGGCGATTGTTTTGTCCCTGGTAGGCGTGCTTGATGATATTGCTCAGCGCCTCGCCAGCGATGATCTTGAGATCAAAGGCCGCGGCGGTAGTAAATCCCTGCTGCAGGGCAAGACGATAAACCAGGTCGCGGGCAAAGCTAACGAAACGCGGATGGGAAGGCAGTTCCAGACGCACTCGATCGCGCGGCGCCCCCTGTTCCTTGCTATCCTCATTGCTCAATCGCGTCCCCCGACGACCGGCCAGCGGCAACGTCGGTCAGGATTCTGGCGCAAAGGCAGGCGTCAATTCAAGCAATCGCCGGGCCATCCAGCAGCAGCGCTGGCTGTCGTCCGCGCAGCGCATTGCACACGTACCAGTCGCCCGCCCTTCGCGCTTCGTCGAGACTCAGACGCCTGCGCACTAATGTTCGCCCACGTCGCCTCAGGGATAGCTCAAAGTTCTGCAACCAGACGCCAGGCAGTGCGCCACACTCAACGGCTGGCGTAAGCCAGTTCCCATCGGGGCTGCGCAACAGCAGGTTGGCAATTGACGTTTCAACGACCTCGCCGCGTTCATTCAAGAATAGAATGTCATCCGCCTGATGCCTGGCTGCCAGCAGACGGGCCGCGTCGTACTCCGCGCGTCGCGTCGACTTGATGCGTCGAAACGGGTCCGCCGACCAGATGCGCTGCGCCGCAAGCGCCAGCCGGCGCGGCGCAGGCGGCCGAGGCGCAGCGCCCGCAGGATGCAGCGCCTGCTGCTGAACTTCAAATTGTCCGGCGCGATGCAGGAGTAAACGCAGGCGCCAGACTTCGCTTCCAGCCCTGGAACACATCGTCTGCAAAGCATCCTCGATGGCGCGGGCTGGAAAATCCATAGCGCAAAGTCTGGCCGAATCCTGGAGGCGTTGCAGATGCCCGGACAGAAGGGCAATTCGTCCACGTTCCAGGCGCATTGTTTCAATCAATGCAAAATCATCCTCGGCCATACGCAGGAAGGCCGCCTTCAGCTCGCATTCCTGCCATTCGGCCTCGGCCTGCGAGTCCCAGACGATGCCGGCGCCAACGCCAAAGCGCGCGCGACCGCTGTTACGATCGATTTGCAGCGTTCGTATGGCCACGTTGAAACGAGCGCCATCTTTGTCGGCCAGACCGACGGCCCCGCAGTAGACTCCGCGCGGCTGATCCTCCAGCAATCGAATCCGCTGTCGGGCCGCCAGGCGCGGAGCGCCGCTTACCGAAGCGCAGGGAAAGAGCGCCGGAATCAGCGAACGAAAAAGTTGACGGTGTTCACTTGCGGCAAGCAAAGCCTCGACAGTGCTGACGCTCTGCAGCAGCGGTCCATGTTCTTCCAGCGTCATGGGCTTGAGTACGCGCACGCTGCCGCGCCGCGCTCGGCGCCCCAGATCGTTGCGTAATACATCGACGATCATATAGTTTTCGGCCAGCGACTTGGCATCGCCGGGTCCGTGCCGGGCGCCGACGGCGTCTCGTGCAAAGGTTCCCTTCATCGGCCTGGACTGGATCTGCCAGCCATCGGCAACCGGAAATGTTTCGAAGAAGAGCTCCGGCGAAAGCGAGAGAATCGCCTCGTCCGGCCACAGCAGGCATGCAGCCATTGCCGTGGGCTGTAAGCAATAGAGACGCTCAAAAAGCGCCAGCGGCGAACCCGAGAACTGCAAGGCAATGGCGCCGGTGAGATTGATCTGGTAACTTTCGCCGGCTGCCAGATAATTGCGCACGCCTTGCAGTCCTTCCAGAAACCGGCGGCGTCGCTCGGGGTCTTCGGTCGCCCGTAAACTGTAGCCCTCCTGCAACCCGCTGCGGCGCCACTGATCGACGCTCAGCCAGCGTCGCTCCTGGAAGGCCGCAAAGCGCAAGCGCCAGGGATCATTGCCGGGGCGATCCTCGGCAAGACTGGCAGCGCCGATGCCTGTTCCATCCAGGGCCTCATAGCTCAAGTAGCCGGCGACATGCAGACCGCGGGCAACGAGTTCGTCCAGCTGATCGAGGGCCGACGACACATCGGCCGCATCGCTGCACTGAACCAGCGCCTGCGCCTCGCTGAGCTGCCAGAAGCCGCCCTGCGGCGCTCCGGCCAAAAGAAAGCTCTCAGGATACGCTTTCGACGAGCTTCTTACGGGACTGTCGTTTGCGTTCGGTGGCATCCAGGAACTTCTTACGGATGCGAATCGACTGCGGCGTCACTTCCACCAGTTCATCGTCGTCGATGAATTCAATGGACTTCTCCAATCCCATCTTGCGCGGCGGAGTCAGGCGCACTGCCTCATCAGAACCCGAAGCGCGCACATTGGTCAGCTTCTTTTCTTTGCAGGGATTCACTTCCATATCGCTGTCGCGTGCGCACTCGCCGATCACCATTCCTGGATAGATCAATTCCCCGGGCTCCACGAACAGCGTTCCACGCTCCTGAATGCCCCACAGTGCGTAGGGGACGGCCGATCCGTTTTCCATAGAGATCAAGGCGCCATTCTTGCGCCCCGGAATCTCGCCGGCGTAGTCGGCGTATTTCAAGAAGCGCGAGGTCATCGCCGCTGTGCCTCGGCTTTCGCTGATCAGAAAGTTGCGAAAGCCAATCATGGCGCGCGTCGGCGCGTGGTACTCAAGACGCACCGTACCGTGCACCGATGTGTCCATGCCCTGCATATCGCCGCGACGACGATTCAGTTCATTGATCACAATTCCGCTGTAGTCCTCGGGCAGGTCGATCACCACAATCTCGAAGGGCTCCAGGGTCTTGCCATCCTGACGTTTGAGGATGACCTCCGGGCGCGAAACCTGCAGCTCATAGCCCTCGCGGCGCATTGTTTCCACCAGCACCGACAGATGCAAATCGCCGCGGCCCTGCACCTGAAAGCGGTCGGGTCGCTCCGGATCATCCTTTACGCGCAAAGCGACATTGGTCAGCGTTTCGCGATACAGTCGATCGCGCAACTGACGGGTGGTTACAAATTGCCCTTCGCGTCCGGCAAAGGGCGAATCGTTCACCAGGAAATACATGGAGACAGTGGGCTCGTCGACCACGATAGGCGCGCGCGCCTCCAGCTTCTGCGGATCACAGATGGTATCGCCGATGCTCAAATCTTCTGCGCCAGCCACCGCGACAATATCGCCGACGATCGCCTCTTGCGTCTCGGCGCGCCGAATTCCATTGTAGCCGTACAGTTTAGATACACGAAAGGTCTCATTCTTGCCGCCGCTCATCCGAGTGACGTTCATGCCGGAGCGAATGGCGCCGCGGAAGATACGGCCGATTCCCAGGCGACCGACGTAGTCGTCATAGTCCAGATTCATCACCTGAAACTGCAAGGGCTCGCCAGGATCCAGATCAACTGGCGGAACATGCTCAAGAATGAGATCAAGCAGCGGCGACAGGTCGCGATCTTCCTTGCCGCAGCGCGCCAGGTCGCGCGAAGCAAAGCCCAGGCGTGCAGAACAATAGATCACCGGAAAGTCATGCTGCTCGGCCGTGGCGCCCAGATCGTCAAACAGATCAAAGACCTTTTCTACGGCCAGATCCGCATTGGCGCCGTCGCGATCGATTTTGTTGACCACCAGAATCGGGCGGTGCCCCAGACGCAGGCTCTTGTCCAGCACGAAGCGCGTTTGTGGCATCGGCCCATCGAAGGCGTCGACCAGCAGCAACGAGCAATCGGCCATGGAAAGAACGCGTTCCACCTCGCCGCCAAAGTCGGCGTGGCCGGGGGTATCGATAATATTGATCTTCGTTTCCTTGAAGAAGAGCGATGCGTTCTTGGCCTTGATGGTGATCCCGCGTTCGCGTTCGAGATCCATGCTATCCATGACGCGCTCCGTGCGCTCCTTTTCCTTGATCGATTCGGTTTGGGAGAGCAGGCCGTCGACCAGGGTGGTCTTGCCGTGGTCGACGTGGGCAATGATGGCAACGTTGCGGATTTGCATGGTGGTCCTGCGAGGCGGCGACCGCGACGCGCGGCCATGCTTTTTTTGCGGCGCCTCAGAGCAAGTCCAATCAGGCGACAATAAGCCGTCCCAGGACCAGGCATTCTGCTGGCTCTCCCTGGGGCGCCGCAAAAAAGTGGTCCGCCGCGCCTTCCTGGCGCACCTTCGCCATGAGCCGATATGCCACAGACCTGCTGCGCGTGGTCGCCGTCAGCTTCATCGTCTACAACCACGCCTCCTGGAATGTCTATACCAACGTCGGCACCGGCTGGGAGGACCCCTTTTCGCTGGTGGTGGCAGCCATCAATCAGCTGGGCAAGCCCTCGGTCCTCTTTTTCCTGTTTCTTTCCGGTCTGGCCTTTGGCGCCCACCCGCAGTTTGGCGGCGATAGCGCCGCGCCGTTTTCAACACGATCCTTCTATTGGAACAGGGCGCTGCGCATAGCCCCGCCCTACTTGCTGGCCTCGCTGATTGGATTTTTTCTGGGGCAGTCCCGCCATGGATTTTTCAGCGGACTGCTGGACGGGGCCAACATGTACCATCTCTACTTTGTTGCCCTGCTGCTCTATCTGTATGCGCTGTATCCGCTGCTGCGGCGCATCAGCTTCCGTCCCTGGAAGGCCGCGCTCTTTGCCGCGCCCATCCTGTTGATTCATCCGCTTACGGCCTTTGCCGATCTTGGCCGCCACCCGCTGCTCTCGGTGACGCCACAAGAGCTGCATAGCGCCTTTGGCGAATGGAGCGGCATGTTGCACGCCAGCGGCGGCGGCGCCCTTGCAACCTGGCTGATCTACTTTGCCTACGCCCTGCCCTTCTTTCAATTTGGCATCTGGACCGGTCAGGCTGGAGAGAATCGTCAAAGCGATTCGGAAGATCGTCGCCGACGTTTTCAAATCAGCAGCATGCTCTGGTTGGCGGCCTTTTGCGTTGTCTTTTTTGATTTCTACACCGGCGTTCACGCCGGCGAACACCCTGATCCCGCGGGCCGCGTCTGGCGCATCTGCGTTGCAATTTATGCGCTGGTGTTGATTGAATGGATGCGCAGCCTGCCGCAGCAAGCCTCGCATCCCTTGCTCAAGCGTCTGTCACGCTCCAGCTTTCTGGTCTACCTGTTTCACCCCTTCATCATTCTGGCGCTGCAGGATCTGGAATACAAAATCCAGATTCCGCTCGTACTGGGCCTGTCCTGGGGTGCAGGACTGGCGCTGAACTGGCTGGCCTCGCTCCATCCTCTGTCTGGCGCGCTGTTTGGCGAAGGCGACCGACAGCTGGCGCCGGCCTCCACAATGTCGCCAGCCATTCGAAAGATTGGCGGTTAGCGCTTACTTTTTTCGGCTGCCGCTCTTGCGTAAGCCTCCGCTGCCGCGGATCTCGGCCATCTTCTCTTCAAAAATTTCAGCGTAGCGCTGCGCCAGATCAAAGCGCTTATCCGAACGCCAGTGGCGACTGGTTATCAGGCGGGCGCCGCGCGAAAGCGACAGATAGGAGTAGGCCCACTGCAAAAAAACCGAGACCCGATTGCGAAAGCCAATCAAAAAGAAGATGTGTACAAAAAGCCAGCCAAGCCAGGCCAGAAAGCCGCTCAACTTCAGCGGGCCGGCGCTGACCACGGCATCGGCGCGTCCGATTGTGGCCATCGTTCCTTTGTCCACATAGTGAAAGTTCTTTCTGGGTTTGCCCTTGAGATCGGCGGCAATCTGACGCGCGCTGAAACGACCCATCTGGATGGCTACGGGCGCCAGGCCGGGCAGCGGTCGTTCCAGACCGTGACTGAAATTGCACTGATCGCCAAGCACAAATACCTCTGGATGTCCTTTCACTGAGAGGTCCGCTTCGACCATGATGCGACCGGCGCGATCGAGTTCGAGCTTGAGGCCTTGATTGATTTCCGCCGGCGCAACGCCCGCCGCCCACAGCACGGTGCGGGCATTGACGAACTCCTTGCCGACGCGCACTCCGTCCGGCCGCACATCGCTGACCACGCTGCCGGTCCAGACGGTTACGCCCAGTTTTTCCAGACCGCGTCTGGCGCGCGCCGACAGCTCGGGATCGAAAGTGGGCAGAATGCGCGGGCCGCCTTCGATCAAGATAACGCGCGTCTGCCGCGGATCGACGTGACGAAAATCGCGCGTAATCGTATAGCGTGAAATCTCGCCGATGGCGCCGGCCAGCTCGACGCCGGTAGGACCACCGCCGACGATGATGAAGGTGAGGTACTCCTTCTGGACGGCTGGATTTCGTTCGCGTTCCGCCAGTTCATAGGCGATCAACATTCGGCGACGAATCTCCGTCGCTTCTTCCAGCGACTTCAATCCTGGCGCCGACTCCTCCCACTCCGAATGTCCAAAATAGCTCTGGTTGGCGCCGCAGGCCAGAATCAAATAGTCGTAAGGGATATCCGCAAAGCTGGTGCGTGCAATACGACGTTGCAAGTCTATCCCGGTAACATTGCCAAGCAGTACATCGACGTTGCGGCAACCGGAAAGCACGGCGCGTATCGGCGTCGCAATGTCCGCGGGACTGAGCGCCGCCATGGCCACCTGGTAGAGCAAGGGCTGAAAGAGATGGTGGTTGCGTCGATCAATGATCGTCACATGTACTCCCTTCAGATTGCCCAGATTGCGTGCGGCATTGATGCCGGCAAAGCCGCCGCCGACGATCAACACTCGTTTGTTGCTATCCATTATGCTGCTCCCTTGCCTGGCGCTTTTTTACGGAATACAAAGTAGACGATGAGAAATAGGATCGGTAACACCGGCACAAGGCCGACGCCAATGATGATCGACCAGGCGGAGAACAGCGGCCAGCGTCGCTCATAACGCACCAGGTCGGTATCAATGCCTATGACATCGCCGGCGGCGTCGCGTCGGACCAGGGCCCGCCAGCCCTCCATATCCGCCTCGCCGCGCGCTATATAAAGGTCTCCGAGGCCAAGCCACTGCAAATGCGCCGCCGTATTCTTCTGAAAGACGCTGGCAAACTCCAATCCCTGGCGGTCGCGCTGCACCCGAATCTCGTTCAAGAACCGCCATAGCTTTCGCCCCGGCGGCAGCGTATCGCGAGGCCAGTAGAGTCCGTTCAAGGCCCGCGAACTTTCCGGCACGCTGGCCGCCTCCGGCGGCGCCTGCAGAATGCCCAGCCGACGCCAGAGATAGCGGACAACTTCGCGCAGCGCATCGGGATCATCGGCATTGGCCAGGGCTACAGCCCCGCGACCCTGTGCGTCGACAAAAGCCAGAGCACAGTAGCCGGGCTGGCGATGTTCGGCGACATAGACGATGTCCTGCTCGGCGCGCAATGCCACAGCACGTTGCGGATCCGCCGGCTGATCGCCGGCGACGGCATAAGCCGGCCTCATGTAGCGCATTCCAGCCGCCGCTCCGCCTAGCAGCGGATCGTAACTGAAGCGCGCAGCAAGCAGCGTCGCTTCCGGACCGTCTGGCTGGCGACGCGCCGCCAGCAACAGAGACTGAAGAAAGGAGGCGTACGCCCTGGCGCTGGTGTAAAACTGCCAGGCTGCGCCATCCTGATACTCGGGCTGTGGCGTCTGGAAAAATCGTCTTCCTTCAAATTCCAGTCCGCTGACCAGCGGATGGCGGCAGCCGTTTCGTTCAAAACAGAAATCCTCACCGCGGCGCAAACGAGCGAAGCGTTGCAGGGCCAATGCAGCGGAGGGCAGCGACTGACGCAGCCGCAGCCATTCGCCAAGCCAGGCAAAACCTTCGGGACCCCAGGCGATGCGCGTTTGTGGCAGCGAGGCAAGTTGCAGGCGTTCAGCAAGCGGCCGACGATCATCGGCGGAAGAAGCAGGAAAGATCAAGCCAGCTCTGGAGGGGGGTAAACCGCTGCTGTAATTGAACAAAGACGCAAAGGTAACGGCGGCGGCGCCCTCGCCGACAAAACGCGGAAGATCCGGGATTTCTTCAAGAGGCCTGCGCAACAGATCGGCCGGCCGCTCTTTCGCGCCACGCTGCAGTTCCTCCAGCGCCGCCAGGGCGACAATGGGGCGGACCAACTCGCCGGCAGCAAATTGCATCTGCTCGTTCAATGCCAGACTGCCGTCCACATCACTGAAGCCAAAAGAGCGATCGACGATTCCGCGATGGTCAAAGAAGGCCAGCTGCATTCCGGCCACATGGCGGCGCTGCAGTACCGATTGAATCAGTGGCGTGGCGCGCTGCATCCAGTCGGACGGAGCGGAGATTGTTTGGGCCTCGATTCTGGCGCCGGACAGCAGGCAAAGCCCGGCGCAAAGGGCCGTCACAAATCTGCGCCGGCAAAACGGCAGCTGTGCTGGACTCATGGCATTGACCGGGTGCGCAGGCGACGGCGCCAGGGCGACCGTTTATTGCTCCGTTTCAGCGGGCGCCGCCGGCCGGAAGTCCTCATCGCGTTCCAGGCAATAGCGAATGATTTGCGGTAGATCATCCAGTGACAGGCCACGCCAGAAAATGGTCCAGCGGCCAGCGCGATAGGCGCCCTCGGCGACGCGGGCATACCAGCGATTGATCGAGTTGGCGCTGCGCGAGCGCCAGAAGAGCTTTGGAAAACGCGCAATCAGGCTCTCCCAGAGTTCCTGAGCGACGCCAAGACCGCGAGCCTGCACGCCAACGGCAAATTTGCTAAGGTAAGGACCCCAGGGACTGAGTTCCACGACCGCCGCACCCTGATAGTTTTCTTCTAAGAATATGCAATGGGCCGCCGCCAGAAAATCGTCACGGACCAGATTGCGGCCAAAGCTCTGCTCCAGCAAGGCCCGCAGCCGCGGCTGATCAAGATCGCCAGTCGGAGTGAATTCCAGAATTCGACTGCCGGTCCGCACCAGCGTGCCTGCGCCCTTTACCGTAAAAATCTCCTTGAGCAGGTTAAAGGGGGCGGTGACCGAGAGATGCAAAGTTGGCGCTGCCTGCAGCAGCCGCAGGGCAAGCTCAGCGAGCGGCTGATCCAGCCGATCCAGATCGCTAACCGAATCGGGACGCACATAGAGCGCCTTGCGGCCATCTTCATCCTTCAAGGCGCCGCGCATGCGCACCAGATGAATGCGCGGCGTCAGCTCGCCGGACAAACGTTGCAGAGCGGCGCTGAGGTGCTCCTGCGGCCAGACAATCAGCAGCGCGCGCTTCTTTTGCCGCGCGCGATCGATAACGGCGCCCAGGCGCAGCCGAAAGCCGGCGTCCAGTCGCTGCGCCCGCTTTGAAGGCTTCAGCTTGATGGTTGGCAGGGAAGCATCGAGCAGCGCGGCGCGCATCTCCTCGCAGCGCGGTCCGCTGAGCAACAGCGCCGGCGTCAGGTCCAGACGAAGCAGGAATTCAATTGCAAAAGCCAGATTCTGCGCGTCCTCGCGACAGGTCTCCAGGTCCGGCGCCAGCAAAGCAAAGCAGGCCGAGCGATCGGAGCGGAACTTACGCAGATAAAACTCGTATTCCTCGTTTCGACCGATGCTATCGAGAAACAATCGGATGGCGTCATCCAGCAACATAAGCGGCTCGACCACAAGGCGCTGACGCGCGGACCGGGCAAGCGCGATTGAGCTTTCGACGCGGTCGGCTAGCGGTTGAGAAACTCTGGATCGAAGAGGGCGTCGGCCGGCGAAACACGCGAGTCGAACGTATAGAACTCCAGGCGCGAAATGGCGCCCTGGTCCAGATCCAGCGACTCAAGCATACAGGGCATCTCGGTCAGCTCTGCTCGAGCAGTGGCTCGATTGAGGATGCTGCTGTCATAGTAGTACTGGATCGTCTTGAACAATATATTGTCGAGATTGAAGTAGTCGGTGCGCAGCGGTCGAAAATTGCGGGCTGGATCAACAATCAATACCAGGCGGCGGTAGCGGCTTTCGAAAATGGGCGTGATCGTCAGGCGGCTGAGGCTGAGTTCGCCCGGGGCGCGCGGCGGCTCATTGAGCCCCGCCTGCTGACGGGCGCGATCCGCCGCCTCGATTTGCTGGCGCAACTCGGAGGGATTGGCCGGGCGGAAGGCGACCGCATCACGCCCGCTATAGTTGTCCTGTAGCGGATAGCCGCTCAAATCAACGTAAGCAAAGCCAGAACCAAGCACGCTTTCATATTTTTCGAAGTCGCGCTTGCGAGCCAGCAGACGTCGACGAGCATCCCAGAGCCAGACCTCCTCGCCGTTTTCCAGGTAGAGGATCTTCGCTTCCAGTCCGCGTCTGCGACTGGAGAAATGATAGCTCATCTCGGCGATGCCATCCTGCAGCCGACGATAGAGCACAAAATCCCACTGGGCGCTGCGCCCATCTTTCAGGACCAGGCTGAGCGCACCGCTGTAGAGGCCGGGTGCGGCGCTCAGCGAACTATCGGCCCGAGCGACCATTTCCTGCACCGGCAGCGCGCCGCCACCGGACGGCGGCGCGGGCTCGCTCTCTACGAAAAGCGTATCCGCCGACGGTGCATTGGGCGCCGGCGCAGCGGGCCCCGGGCTCTGTGCAGATAGACGCCAGGCGCTGAGGGCAGCCAGAGTGAGCAATAGAACGGCGGCAGCCTGCGCCTTGCCATGGAATCGAAGCATCGTCAGCCTATGGCTGCAGTATCGGCAACAGCCGGCTCTTCAAAAATAGCCGGCGACAGACTGCATTTCAGCTCTGACGGAGGGCCGCGGCTCGTTCCAGGCGAGCATGTTGCGGCGCCGCCTTAGGCGATGGGGCTGCAGATGTTCCCGAATACTCGGCATTCAGCTGTCCGTTGCTGGACTGGCTGACAAAAGGACTCAGAATTTCGGCAACCACGCGCTGAACCGGCGCAGAGCTTTGCGAGTGATCGGAAACCTGGTAGACCTGAGCGCGCGCGCCCACCTGGGCCAGAGCATTTTGTACCAGATTGAGTCCGAGGCCAAGCCCAAGTCCCAAACCTGGCAGTCGATTGGCATAGCGCTCGTCAAAAACGCTGCTCAGTTTGGTGAAGGGTTCAAAGATTACCTGCTCGAGATCCGGCGGAATGCCGCTCTTCGTTCCGTCGATCACATCGCTCAATACCAGAAGGCCAAAGGAGTTGCCCATGCGGTGGCCGGCGATGTGGATCGTTGAACCAGGCGGACTGAATTTCATGGCATTGAGCATGAGCTCGCTGAGGGCCACCTCGATTGCCCGTTCTGCGCCCTGTACTGCAAAGGCCGGTCGCAGGCCCTGCATTTCGATGCTGTGGCCGCCAATCAGCGCTAACTCGCTGATCGCCTGCACGCTGCGCCGCACGCATGCTTCGAAGTCGTCCGGCGCAATGACGCCAGGCTGGTGTCGCTCGCCAAGCAAGGACTGTACGCAATCCAGGTTCTCCAGCCAGCGTGTAAGAAAGGATGCCGACTCCAGCAGCGGCGCCAGTTGTTCGCCGATGACGGCATTATCGCGAGCAAGCATGTGCAGGAAGTGCACCTGTGTAATCATCGAGCCCAGGCCAATACCCTGTGTAAGCGAGTGCTTGATACTGTGGATGATATGCAGTCCGTTCTCGCGTTTTTCGGCCACGCGCTGGTTTTGTTTCCAGATCAGCCATTCCAGCTGGGCCAGCATGCGCTTACGACTCTCGCGGGCATAGTTGATGGATTTGCGCATCGTGCGGTAGAATTCCGTCGCGCGCTTGGCGGCGCCAATCAAGGCCTCCGCTGAGCAATTGTCTTCCAGGTATTCGAAGATCGCTCCCAGGCGTCGATCGAGTCCGGTGCGCCGCTCCTCCTGACGGGTCACAATGATGACCGCCGCATCGCTTTGCGAACGGATGGCGCGTAACCACTCCTGCGGCGGAATGTCCTCCGTTACCATCTCCGTGATGACTATGGAAGGAGAGTAAAGTGCGATTCGTTCGAGGGTTGCGCCGCGCGACGCGCTGGCCATCGCCACAAAGCCATTCTCCTGTAAGAGCAGGCGATAGCGCTCCGCCCGCTCGGGGTCCGGATGAAAGATGACCGCCGTTGGCTGGAGCTCCGCGTCCATTTCAGTTCCGATCCAGAATCTGTCCAAGCAGATCAAGCAACTGCGCCGGGATCAGCGGCTTGACGATCCAGCCGTTGGCGCCGGCCTCCGCGCCCTGACGTTTGAGCGCTTCCTCCGACTCCGTGGTCAGAGTCAGAATCGGGACGTCCTGATTTCGCTTTCGCAACTCGCGCACCAGGGTCAGGCCATCCATGCCGGGCATGTTGATATCTGTGATTACCAGATCGAAGTTATCTTGATCGAAGATCTGCAGCGCCTGTGCGCCATCCGGCGCTACGGTCGCCTGATATCCGCCATACTCCAGAGTCTGGCGAACCATCATGCGCATCGTTTCCGAATCGTCAACGGCCAGCACTTTGCCCCTGCTTTTGACCGTCCCGACGCTTGTTCTCTGCTTCATCGTTTCCATAACTATCTCCCGGCTGTTCGCTGCGCCAAAGCGGACCTAAAACAGCGTTATATTTGAACTCTTCATTTCGTAGTAGAATACCTTCCCAAAATGGCGAATGACATAGCCCTTGAAGGCGCCTGCCAGAGTCTCCGAGGCGCCAATGATCAGTACGCCGTCCGGTTTGATGCTGCGAATCACAGCATCGAGGGCGCGAATCCGCGAAGGCTCGCTGAAATAGATTACGACATTTCGGCAAAAGACGATATCGAAGCGGCCGGGAGGCGGATCGCTGATCAGATTGTGCTCCAGAAATTGTACGCCCTGGCGCAGGCCGGCTTTGATGCGATAGCCGTCGCCCTCAGCATCGAAATGCCGCGCCAGTCTGGCGGGGCTCAAACCGCGACTGACCTGGAACTTTGTGAATCGCCCGTTGCGAGCGCGCTCCAGAGTATCGTGCGCACAGTCAGTGGCGGTAACCTGGATTTCCGTGAGGTTGTATTTGCCGCTCTCTTCCAGCTGCATCAAAATGGAATATGGCTCCTGGCCGGTAGCACAGGCCGCTGACCAGATCGAAAGTTCCAGCTGCGATTCCGGCGTCTGACGGTGCGCGGCCAATTCGGGCAGGATTTGCTCGGGGAGCGCCCGGAAGATTGCTTCGTCGCGAAAAAAACTGGTCTCATGGGTGGTAATGGCATCAACGACGCGCGCGCGAAATTCCGGTCGCGCTTCAAAATCCAGCACGGCCTGGTCGTAGCTGGCTACAGAAAACTCGCGCATCACCGAGGCCAGTCGCGCATCCAGCAGGTAGGTCTTGTCCGGCCCCAGTTGCAGCCCGCTGGCTGTAGCAATGGCCGCCGCCAGTTTTTCCTGCGCCGAATTCATGGCTCGCCGCCCATCAGTTCGACAATCTTCTTTCCCAGATCCTCTGGCCTGGCGCTTAAGCTGCTCCATCCGGCGGCGTCGACCGCTTGCGGCATGCCATACACCGTGCAACTTTCCTCGCTCTGGGTGATGCAGCGACCGCCAACCTCAACCAGCGCGCCGACGCCGTCGGCGCCATCTTCGCCCATGCCGGTCAGGACAACTGCCAGGCAACTCTTAGCAACCGAACTTGCGGCCAGCGAACGGAACAGAATGTTGGCGGAGGGACGGCAGCTGAGTTCCGGCGGCGCCATATTGAGTTCTATGGTCAGGCCATCGGCGCCGTCGCGGACTACCATGTGTTTGCCGCCGGCAGCCACATAGCAAACGTCCGCCTGCGCCGCCATGCCGTGCTCGGCCTCGACGATCTCACGCCCGCTGAAGCGAGCCAGGCTCAGCGCCAGTTCGCGAGTGAAGAGCGGCGGCATGTGCTGAACCAGAAAGATCGGACCGTTCAGCCGCCGGTCGAGTGCCATCAGCAAGGCGCGCAACGCAATGGGGCCGCCGGTGGAGGCAGCGATGCAGACAGCCCGAGCCCGAAAGCCTGCAAGCGAAGGGCCCTCGTGATCCAGACGCAAGGTGCGCTGCTGCCTGCCGCTGGCAGCAGCGGGCGTTGTCGGCGAAAGGGCGCGCAGGCGTTGCAGGATCTTTCGATCGACGAATTCCTGAATCGCGCCGGCCACCAGCCCCTCCGGCTTGGCAATGAAATCGTGCGCGCCGCGGTGCAAGGCCTCAATGGCAGTCTTTGATCCCTCGATCGTGTGGGCGCTGAACATCAGCACGCGGGTTGAGGGATAGTCGCGGCGAATGATATCGAGCAGCTCCAGGCCAGTCAGCTCCGGCATTTCTTGATCAAGTATTACAAAATCTGGCTTATAGTAGCGCAGTCGCGGCAAGGCCAGTTTGCCATTGCCAGCCGTCGAGACGACTTCGTAGTCGGGATCGGCGCTGATGACGCTGCGCAACGCCTGGCGATAGAGCGTCGAATCATCTACAATCAGCACGCGCTTTCTGGCGCCCTGCTGTTGCCCGACCGGATGCACGGCAGTAGGCGCAATCATGCGACGCCGCCTTGCAGCGCCCGTCTCGATTCCCGTTCATTCACGGCGTTGCGCGCATCCAGCAAGGCTTCTGGCCGCAGTACCAGCGCGACATCGCCTTTCCAGCGAAAGGCTGCGGCCAGATAGGCGGCGCCGGTTTCTTCAAACTGCGAAGGAGCAGTATCCAGTTCGGCTTCATCCACCGACATGACGTCCAGCGCTTCGTCGGCCAGCAATGCCACCGTAGCCTCCGCGGAGCGAAGAACGATCAGGCCATCTGCCTCGCTTTCGTAACGCCGCTCATCATTGCCCGTAAGCAAAGCGGTCACATCGATGACCGTCACCACGTCGCCGCGAATATTGGCGATGCCGGCCACATAACCGGGCGCGCGCGGCACCTGATTGATGCGCACACCGCGGCTGACTTCGCGACACTGCAACAGCGGGACGGCGTAAATTCGATTCGAATGACGAAAGTTGAGCACCTCCAATCGTTTCATGCAATTGCCTCTTGCCGCTCAACTTTGCCGGCGCGCACGCTGGCCTTGAGCAAGGCCGCGGCATCCAGCAGTCCCACGCTGTATCCGTCCACCAGGGCGCGATTGCGCACCACGCCGGCGCCGGCGCGTTCCGCTTCCCAGACAATTGCCTGCGCCGCCACATTGATCACTTCGTCGACCAAGAGCGCGGCCTCCTCGCCGGCGCGGCCCAGAAATACTGCATACCGTCCGGCGGCTTCGGCGCTGCGCTGGATGCCCAGTTCGCGGATCTGCTCCAGACGCAGCGCCGGCACCAGGCGCTCATCTTGCAGGACGGACTCGCGGCCCAGAAACTCCTTGAGATCGCCTGGCGCGAGGCGACGCAGCCGCGGGAAATCGGCAAAGTCAAGCGCCAGGCGCTGATCGCCCACGCGGAACAGCAGGAAGCTGCGGTTGCTGGCGCCTGCTGCTCCATCCTCGCGCCGATCCATGGTCTCGGCCAGATTGGATTTCAGGCGCGCCGATCTGGCGATGCCGGCGGTATCCAGAATCAATATCGCCTCGCCGTCGCCCATCACGCCGGCGCCGGAGTAAAGCCGAATGTTCTGGAAATAGTCGGACAATCTGCGTACAACGAATTCCTCCGGGTTGATCACCTCATCCACGCGCAAGCCAAAGCGCACGCGATCGGTCTTGAGTACGACCATGTAGCCGCCGCTGTGCGCCCCCGCCTCGCCGTTGAGAATTTCAGAAAGGTCGACATAGGGCAGCATGCGACCACGCAGATTGTAAACAGTGCGATCGCGGACCATGGCCGCCTGCGCATCGTCAAAGGTAAGCATCTCTTCAATATGCTTTTCCGGAATCGCAAAGCGCGTTCCAGCCTGTCGTACCAGCAAACAGGTAATGATCGCCAGGGTCTGCGGCAGATGGATAGCCAGCTCCATTCCGCGTCCGGCCTCGCTGCTCAATTCGACGCTTCCGCCCGCGGCCTCCACGCGACTGCGCACCACATCCATACCGACGCCGCGCCCGCTGGTTTCGGAAACTGAATCGCGCGTACTGAAGCCGGGCATGAACAGGCATTCGCGCAAGCGCTCCTCATCGGCGGCGCGGGCTTCGGCGTCGCTCATCACCCCGCGACGAACCGCAGTAGCGCGAATCGCTTCCAGATCAAGGCCGCGACCGTCGTCGCGAACGGTGATGACCACGCTGCCGCCGCTCATGGCGGCGCTGACGCGAATCAGGCCAGCTTCTGGCTTGCCGGCGCGCCGGCGTTCCTCCGGACTTTCGATGCCGTGATCCACGGAATTGCGCACGCAATGGGTCAGCGGATCCAGGATAGCGTCGATCAGCGTCTTATCCAGCTCGGTCTCGCCGCCTTCGATCACCAGTTCCGCTTTCTTGGCGGTTGCGCGGCAAGCGTCATGAACAATGCGCGGCAACCGTCGAAAGGCCAGATCCAGCTGCTGCAGGCGCGTGCGCATGATGCGCTCTTGCATACTGGTGATCAGGCGGCTGATTTTGCGCGCCGCTGAGAGCAGATCCTGGTTTCCGTGCTTTTCTACACGCTGCAGCAGGTCATTGCGGGCAATGACTGTTTCGCCGGTAAGATTGATGATCTCATCGATCAGGCCCAGGGAAACGCGAAGGTTGTCGGCTTTTTGCCCCTCCGCTTCGGTTGCGGGCATAACGCGACCTGCAGCCGCTGCTTCTGGCGATTCGACCTTAGTGGCGACCGCGGCGCTGGCGCTGGACTCTGCCGCGGGCGTCTCTTGCTTTGTATCCAGGATGGATTGCGCGCGAAAGAGCGTCTTCAGCTGGGCCGCGCGAATGCCGCTGCGTCGACAAATGGAGGCCGGGGCCTCCTCGCTGAGCAGAAACATGAAACAGGGCAGGCTGGCGCCGCGTCCATTCAACGCCGGCACGCGCTCCCACAACACGCCGCCCTCCAGCAAGGTCCCCTCATCGCGCAGTGCGGCAAACATTTTTGCCAGATCAGAGAGATTGGCCAGACGTTGTTGCACGGCATCAAACAGCAAGAGATGCAAAGACTTGTTCTCTTCGCGAGCGCGGAGCATGGCGCCTGTAGGCGCGCTGAGGCGCAAAGGCGTACGATTCTTATGTGATGCAGTCTTTTCTTCAGGTTCCGTCTCGCAGGCTTCGACGGCAGCCCCGGCGTCGGCCAGCAGATGCTGTAGCGTCTGGCGCAGCGCCGCAACCCGGCTCTCTGAATCTGGCGGCGCTTCGGTTAAGAGCGTTCGCAGCACATCTACGCCTTGTAGCATCGCATCGATCCAGGCTGGAGTGCAACTCTGCGGATGTTTACGCAGCGCTGCCAATGCGTCTTCCAGGTGATGCGCCGCAGAAACCAGCTCCGGCAGCTCGAAGAGGCCGGCGTTACCCTTGACCGTATGTACAATACGAAAGATTTCGCGAATGCTTTCCGCCGATTCGCCGCCCTCCAGCGACAGGATCGCCTCCTCGGCGCGCTGCAGGATCTCCAGCGTCTCGCGGCGGAAGGTCGAGGCCAGTTCCGCCATGTTGACAGCGGCCTTCATTCGGCGCGCACCTCGAAGAGCTTCACGGCCTGTAGACTTTCCAGAGCGCTGGCCACGTCCGAGCTGACCTGCAGCGAGACCGCCGAGCCCTCCGCCCTGCGCGCCGCAGCAAAGGCCGCCAGCGTAGCAGCGGCCGGCAGCGGCAGTACGCGAGCGCGCCGCATGTCGATGGCCAGATTGCCGCCGGGCTGTAACGGCAGCGCGGCAAGATCGCGCTGCAAGCGGGCGGACTCGCCCAGTTCGTTTTCATCGAGTGCAATAACGACTCGGTCCTTTGCTGAAAAAAAATTCATGGGCCTGCCCTCTGATGGGCGAAGTTTGCCCCAGCTTTGCCCCAAAATCAATCGGCGGCGCCGTCATCTCTTCCCGGTAGCAATACGGATTGCAAGGTCAGCGGGCGCATGAATAATGCTGAATACAATGATCGATGCAGCTTCGCCGCAATTGCTGGTCATCGAAGACGATGCTGCGCTTCGCGAGAACTTGCTTCTGGCCCTGGAGCTGGAAGGCTACCATGCGATTGGCGCCGGACAGGGAGCGGATGGCCTTCGTCTGGCCCGCGAACGCCATCCGGCGGTGGCGCTGCTTGATTTGACCCTGCCCGATATCGATGGGCTGGAGGTGGCCCGCGAGTTGAAGCGCGGGGCGCTGACGCGAGATACGTTGATCATCGTACTTTCCGGTCGCGGCGGTCAGCAGGATATTGTGGCGGCCCTCGAAATTGCCGAGGACTTTGTGCGCAAACCCTTTGAGGTGCAGGAACTGAAGGCGCGCGTACGCAGCATGCTGCGCCTGCGCGCGGCACAGGACCTGCTGCGCCAGCTCAACCAGGACCTCGAAGAGCGCGTCATTGAGCGCAGCGCTGAGATCTTGCGTAGCAATCGACAGCTTGAGGCTGAACTGGAAAAACGCCGAGCCTCCGAAAAGCGCATCCTCGATTTGAACATCCAGTTGCTTGAAGTCCGCGAGGAAGAACGCAGCCGATTGGCTCAAGAGATTCACGACAACATTGGCCAGCAGATCGTTTCGCTGAAGTGGATGATCCAGGCGCAGCTGGCTGCGCCCAGCAGCGAAGGACTGCGCGAAGCGCTGTTGCGATTTGACGCGCTGGCGCGCAGCACGCGAGCTCTCGCTCATGATCTGGGCGCCAGTCCGCTGCACCCGCGCGGTCTGGAGGCTGCTTTGCTGGATCTGGCGCGCAGCTTTTCGGAAAGAATGGAAGTCGAAATGCAAATCGAAGGGCTGGAAGCCTCCTTGACTGAAGATCAGCAGGTGCATATTTTCAGAATCATACAAGAGGCCTTGAGCAATACGGCGCGCCATTCCCAGGCTCGGCGCACCGAGGTGCACTGGGGGCTGGCCGACGGCGCCCTGTGGCTTGCCATTGAGGACGACGGCGGGGGCGCCCCGGAGCTGGTTTTTCGCGACGGCGGCGGCGGCCTGGGGCTGCGAATTATGAAACAGAGGGCTGTGGCGATTGGCGCTGCCCTCGAGGTGGAGAATCATGGCCAAGGGCTCAGAATTACAATCCGATCTCGCCCAGAGCGGGAAGAGCATCCGAGTCCTGCTGGCCGACGATCATGAGATAGTCCGGCAGGGATTGCGCCAGATGCTGGCCCGCGACGAATCCGTAGAGGTTGTTGGCGAAGCCAGCGATGGCGACTCGACTTTGAATGAGTTGCAGCGGTCGCCGTGCGATATTCTCATTCTGGATCTTTCGATGCCGGGAATCAACGGCTTTGAGTTGATCCGACAACTGGCGGCGGCGCAGCCGGCCTTGCGCATCGTCGTACTGACCATGCACCGCGAAGCCAAGTACGTTCGCCAGGCTACGGGATTTGCCAATGTCTTCGGCTACATACTCAAAGATGAAGCCTTTGATCAATTGCAACGCGCCGTTCACAAGGTCGCTGCGGGAAATCGCATGATATCGTCGCAGGTTCACGAGCTAATCTTCGAAGACTATCGCAGCATGCAGGAAAGCGCACTGGTGCTGGAAACGCTTACGCGCCGAGAACGGGAGATCCTGGACATGGTGCTGCGCGGCAAGATGAACAAGGAAATTGCCAACGACTTGTTTATCAGCGTGCGCACCGTAGAAAGCCACCGCGCAAAAATCATGGAAAAGCTGCGCGTTCGCAACGTGGCCGAACTGATGCGCTTCGCCGCCGAACATGGTCTGGTCTGATGCCTGCTCTCCCGGCATTCTCGGCGCTCTGGCTTTTGCTGGCCGCTCTGCTGGGCGCCGCTGGCGGCGCTGCGATGCTCCGCGCCTTGCAACGTCGCCGGGGCCGCGCTGCCTCTGGCGCCGCAGGGCGCGCGCCCTTGAACCTGGCGGCGGTCTCCGCAGTTGCCGACGATTCCGCTCTTGAGTATCGTCGGCTTGCCGACTGCCTTCCTGTCGGTCTGCGCATTGTGGATCTGTCGGCCATCAAACGCCGGCTGGATGCCAGGCAATTGACGCTGCGCAGCCTGCGCTCGGCGGACAACAAGCAGCTGGAGGAGCTATCGTTGCTGGCAGTGGAGCTGGAGAGCAATGCCGCTTATGGCAAAGCCCTGTCTGGACTCCAGCCGTTGCGCCAGACGCCGCCCTTGCCGCCTACCGAATTGATGGCGCTGGTTCTCTCCTTGCTACAGGGCGAAACCATTTGCCACTTTGCTTCGATTGCCGGCGGGCCCAGTCAGGAGCTGCGCTTCGAGGTGCGCGCCGGTCTGCTGCGAGATGATTGGTCGCGCGTCGCACTTTGCTACATTGATCAGCGAGAACGCTCTCAGCGCCGCAACCTGGAACTTGATCGCGCCCAGGAGTTTCGGACGCAGTTTGAATCCTCGCCCTTGCCCATGCAACGACTGGATCTCAGCGAGATCGAGGAGTACTTCTTCCGACTGCTGCGCCGCGGGGTCGAAAATCTGCTCTCCTACTTTTACCAGCGCCCCCGACGGATTGGCGTCCTCGCCCGTCGCATTCGTGTACGCGCGTCGAACAGGGCAATGCAGCGCACCTTCGGCCCGCGAACGGCCTCGGCATCGCTGCTGGGCCTCAGCGAATTTCAAACCGATTCGGAAACGCTGCGCAAGTGCCTGGGCGCGCTGCTCAATTTGTTTGAAGGAGAATTGCGCAGCGAGGCCGGCTTCAGCATGCAAATGCCCAACGGCAGACGCTTTCATGGTTTGATGAGCGCCGCAGTGCTGCCGCATCGCGGCATGTCCGATGTCATGACCACCTACCAGGACATCAGCGATTTGCTCAATGCATCGGAAGCTTTAGTAGAAAGCGAGGCCCGCGCCAGAGCGATCCTGGGCGCGGTAACCGATGCCGTCACTGCACTTTCGGCAGCGGGAGAGATTGTTTACGCCAACGAAGCATGCCAGCGACTTTTTGGCTTCGAACTCTATGAATTGCTCGGGCAGCCGGCGCAGCTCTTGCTGGGCAACGTCGATCCAGGGCCAATGATCGAAAGAGCCGGCGTCGTCGGCGAAGGGCGCGAACCGGAGCGCCACGAGTTGATTGGCAAGCGCAAGGACGGCGAAAGCCTGCTGTTGCAGGCGACCATTGCGCGCGTTGGGGCGCGCAACTGGAGCGGCGCGACGGCAGTCATGGTCATGAAGGATGTAACCGAACTTACTCGCTACCGGATGTATCTGGAAGAGGAAGTGGCGCAGCGCACCGATCAATTGAGCAGCGCACTGGCCCGCGAAAAGGAACTCTATGCCAGTCTGGAAATGGCGCTGCTCAAAGAGCGAGAACTGAATGTTATGCGGCGCAATTTCGTATCGGTCGTATCCCATGAATTCCGCACGCCGCTGGCCGTTATCCAATCCTCTGCGGACTTGCTGGGCCAGTATCTGGACCGCATGACGCCGGAGCAGCGACAATCGCGCATTGAGAAGATTCGCCGCGAAGTGCACAATATGGCGACGCTGATGGAAGACGTGATGTTCTTCGAGCGCGCCTCAGCCAAAAGCCTGCGTCTGGAAAGCTCTCGCGTTAGCCTGCCAGAGTACCTCTCAGAAATTGCCGGCGATTGCCAGCTGGCCAGCGAGAGCAGCCGCGAAATCAAAATTGTGATGGACCGCCCGCAGGCGGAGGCGGCAGTTCTGGATATTGCGCTGCGCCGGGCTCTGGCCAATCTGATCGTCAATGCCTTGAAGTACAGCCAGGGACCGGGGGCAATCGAAGTACGCATTGGCGGCGATAGCAGAGTGCTCGCCATTCAGGTTGCCAACGATGGGGAAATTGACCCTGCGATTCGTGATCACGTGTTTGAGCCATTTGTTCGCGGCAAAGCCCCCGACCATCCGCCAGGGACTGGGCTGGGTCTTGCAATTGCTGCCCGAGCGGCGGAACTGTGTGGCGGCGCCATTCGTGTGGCGGAATTCGGTCCGCCGCGAGTTGTCCTGGAAATCAGTTCTGCGATTGATAGCAATGCAACAAGTAAAGTCGCCGCAGGCCTGAATGACCCGCACCGATCCACACCCGACCATTCTGCTGGCGGATGACAATCCGGCTCTGCTGGAAGATTATGCTGCACTCTTGAGTTTCGAAGGCTATGTCGTGATTCAGGCCAGCGATGGAGCGCAGGCCTGGCAGCAAATGCAGCAACCGCAACTGGACCTGATCATCTGTGACATCCTGATGCCGCACCTCGACGGCTTTTCGCTGCGACAGCGCGCACTGCTTGAGCCGCGACTCGCCGAAATCCCCTTTGTATTTTTGTCGGCAATGAATTCGGAAACGATTCGCAGCCAGGCCCGCGACCTCGGCGTAGCGGTTTACCTGAGCAAACCTTGCTCTTCGGAACGATTGCTTGCCGAAGTGCGACGTTTGCTCAACAGCAAAGCTCGGTAGCGACACGGAGACAAGCTGCGGGCTGCGCTCATTGCAGTTTCCGCGGCGATCCGTTATGGTTGGCCATGCCTCAGCGTCCCATCAATGATAAGCCATGCGCTCTGGTCATTGAAGATCATGATGACATGCGACAATCGGTTCGTGAGATTCTGGAGTTCGAGGGTTTCGCGGTGCTGGAGGCCGACGATGGCGATCAGGGCGTGGCCATTGCCACGCAATCGCTGCCCGATGTAATCCTCTGTGATATCGGATTGAAACAGTCGGATGGCTTTCGAGTGCTGGCGGCGATTCGCGGCAACCGCCGCACAGCAGACATACCATTCATCTACCTGACGGCCTACGCCACGGAACTGCGGCGCGGCATGGAACTGGGCGCCGATGACTATATTACCAAGCCCTTTGACGCGCGCTCGCTGGTGAATTCGGTGCAAATGCGCATCCAGCGCCGAAGGGAAATCCTGGCCGGGCCGGCAAAAGGCAAGGACGCCTCCGGCTCGGTTCGCGAAATCATCGCCGCGCTGATTGGCCGAGCTCACAACCGCGGGCGAAGTCTGGCGCTGCTCAACGCCGATATTGCCTTCTCGCTGGGCGAAGACGAGGCCGACCGGCAGCACACCTTCGCGCGACTCGGCGAGTGGCTGCGCCGTCTGCTGCGCCGCACCGGCGGCGGCGAACTGCTGGCCGCTCGCAATGGCGTGGTAATCGCCCTGCTCAGTCGCGAGGCCAGCGCCAGCGATCTGCGTCTGGTCAGCCGCACCGTGCTGCACGCCAGGCGCTTTCTGGCGGCGCGTAGCAAACACCAGAGCGTCCGTGTGCGCGGCGCCGTGCTGCGACACCTGGAACAATTTGACGACGTATCCGATGCCGTTCGCGGCCTGGAACAGGCGCTGCAGACGGCAATGGCAGGCGATGAACCCTGCGCCTTGTGGACGCGGGAGAGCGACGCTCCGCCTTTTGATTTGAGTCTGCTGGAAAGCGATATCCAGAAAGCTGCGGCGCGAAACGAACTGGAACTGCACCTGCAGCCAATCTGCACGCCAGAGGGCAAGGTCCTGGGCGCTGAGTGTTTGATGCGCTGGCGCCATCCGCGCCTCGGCCTGATTTCTCCGGGAATTTTCATCCCCCTTGCCGAGCGCTGCGGCGCTATCCATTCGCTGGGACGATGGGCATTGCAATCGGCTATCGAGATTCTGCGCGAACTCGACGCTTTGCACTACGAGGGCTACCTCTCGGTGAATCTTTCCCCGTTGCAGCTACAGCAGGGCGCTTTCTTTGAGGAATTGATGCAGGCGCTCAGCTTGCCCGGCGTGGATGCACGGCGCCTGGAAATCGAAGTCACAGAAAGCGCTATCGTATCAGGCGCCGCCATGGAGAGCCTGCACGGGCTGCGCGCCTGTGGTTTTCGACTGGCAATGGATGATTTCGGCACCGGATTCTCTTCGCTGGGCGCCCTGCGTTCCCTGCCCGTCGACCGCGTAAAAATCGACCGCTCCTTCATAAGCGACATCGACCAGAATCCGCAAACCTCGGCTATCCTGGCCTCGATTCTGGAATTGACGCGCATCGTGAAGCTGCCCGTAACCGTAGAAGGAGTGGAACGGGAAGCGCAGCTGTCCGAGCTTCGCGCATTGGGCGTGAGTTCGGTACAGGGCTTCTATTTTTCGAGGCCGCTTCCGCCCCCCGACTTTGCGCGGTTTTTTCGCAACCAACGACAGGCCGCGGCGGTGGCGCCATGAATGCGGGTCTGGCAGGCTGCAATCCGCAGGCGCCCGAGGCGTTGCTTGAGAGCTTGCCCGATCTGGTCTATCGCCTGGACGCGCGCGGCCATATTGTTTATCTAAATCAAGTAATTGAAGAGCTGGGCTACAGCAGGGAGAGCCTCGCCGGACGGCATATTTCTGAAATCATTCACCCTGAGGATGCCAGCGAAGCGATCCTGTCCGAGGTGCTGCGACGCAATCCGCATCCAGCCACGCCGCCAGCGGTTCTTGATGAACGACGTACGGGAACGCGCATGTCGCGCGGCCTGGTGGTGCGCATTGTGCGGCCCAACAGCGCCGCACACGAAACAGCAATGCTTGGCGAAGCGGTCTCCGTTGGCCTCTGGGAAGATCGCGGGGGTCAGCGCCGTTTCACCGGTACGCTGGGCGTCATTCGTAACGTCAATGATCGCGAGGCGCGTCTCGAATTGGAAAAGCAGAAGGAATCGCTGGAGCGCTATTTCTCCCCCGACATTTTGCGACAAATTGCCAGTGCGCCGACTGCGGACCATATGGCCGGCCAAACCGTAGAGGCCACTATAGTTTTCATGGACATTCGCAATTTCACAACGATCAGCGAAGGCCTGGCGCCGGCGCAGGTGGCGGAATTGCTAAACCTGCTGTTCAACGATTTGATGGATCTTATGCTCAGTCGCAAGGGATCGATCAACAAATTCATGGGCGATGCCATTCTAGCGACCTTCGGCTGCCCCTACCCCGTCGCGGATGACGCGCTCAACGCCGTGAACGCCGCGCTGGCAATTCGCGATACGCTGCGCCATTTCAACCGCGTCCGCCCCCGCTACCTGCGCGAGGATTTGCGCATCGGCATCGGGATCGCCAGCGGCGAGGTTTTTGCCGGCAATATAGGCTCCTTCCGCCGCAAGGAGTACACCGTGATTGGCGATGTGGTCAACACCGCCGCTCGCCTGCAAAACCTGACCAAGAAGGCCAGCGTAGATATACTGATCGACGAGGCGACGCGTCAGAAAATCGGCGAAGCCTTTCGCTGCCGGAGCCTTTCGGTGCAGAGGCTGCGCGGCAAGGAAAAGCCGGTACGCATTTACGCCGTAGATCCGAAACAGGCCAGCGAAAGCCCGGCAGGCCTGGTAACGCTATTCCGCCAGGCTGGCTGATCGCTTCTCCGTACTGACGCGGGCGCCATGCGGCGGCGACACGCATTGCGCACGAACTGGCCAGTGTGCTAAGCTGAGTTCAATTCTGGTCGCGCAGGAACGGAGAAAGGCCATGGCAAAGAACAAGGTACTTGAAGAACGCAAAAAGATGAACGTCGTCGTCAACGACGCCGAAGACGTGATGCGCGATGGCGACACGCTGATTTCAACCACCGATCTAAAGGGCATCGTTACCTATGCAAACCGCGAGTTTTTGCAGATCGCCGGTCTGGAAGAGGACGAACTGATCGGCAAGCCGCACAATGTGGTGCGCCACCCGGACATGCCGCGCAGCGCCTTTCAGGATCTGTGGAGCACCCTGCAGGCGGATCGCCCCTGGAATGGAATGGTTCGCAACCGCGCTAAGGCGGGGAACTACTACTGGGTCGACGCCAACGTCGCGCCGGTGATGCGCGAAGGTCGAAAGATTGGCTACATGTCAGTCCGCCGCAAACCTACGCGCCAACAGGTGGATGAAGCCGATCGCCTTTACAACAGCGTGATGCGCGGCAAGTCGCGCCTGCGCTCCAGCCAGCGAACAGGCATGTCCCTGAATCTGCGCCTGATCCTTGGCCTGATGAGCGCCGCCTTTTTTGCGCTGGCCGGCAGCGTGGCGGAATTCCTCACCGGAATTCGCGGCCTGGGATTGATTGGCGGCCTTCTAACCGGCGCCGTAGCTGTTGCCGGCATCCTCTGGGTCCAGCGTACGATTCTGGCCCCGGTCAAAGAAGTAACTCGTGTAGCACGCGCCATTGCTGAGGGCGACCTTTCGGCGCGCATCGTCCACGACCGACCGGACGAGGTGGGCGATCTGCAGCGCGCGCTGCTGATGATGCTGATCAACACCGCCGGCATTATTGGCCAGATCAAAGAAAACACCTTCCGCCTCAACCAGTCGGCGGTGCATTTGAACGGCGCCAGCGTCGAACTGTCCAACAGCGCCGAAGCGGCATCGGAACAATCTTCAACCATTGCCGCCGCCGCCGAAGAGATGAATCAGAATTTGCAGGTAATGTCCAGCGCCATCGAAGAAATGTCGATTACGATTGGCGAGGTTGCACGCAAGACGGCCCAGGCCGCTCAGCTTGTGGCGGAAACCAACAACCGCGCCGCGAATTCGGACGACATTGTCAGCACGCTCAGCCAGAAAGCGCAGAACATTGGCAAGGTGATCGATGCCATCGCCAGCATTGCTGATCAAACAAAATTGCTGGCGCTGAACGCTTCCATCGAAGCGGCCAACGCCGGCGACGCCGGCCGCGGTTTCGCCGTGGTGGCCTCGGAGGTCAAGGAGCTTGCCCGGCAGTCCTTCGAGTCTGCCGAGGAAATCAAGACGGAGATTACAGGCATCCAGCAGAGTTCGGCGGAAGTCGTGCGCGCCATCAATGAGATCCGAGATTATGTGCAGCAGGTTACTGAAATCAGCCAGGCCATTGCATCGGCTGTCGAAGAGCAATCGACCACAGCGCGTGAATCGGCCTCCAACATCAGTCAGCTGACCCAGGCCTCCAGCAGCGTGGCGGCCAATATCAATGGCGTTTCGCAGAGCGTGAAGGTCAGCTCCAGCAACGCCGAGCAGGCTACGGCGATGGTAAGCGAACTCAACGGCATGGTGCAAAATCTGAGCGCCATGGTTCAACGCTTCGCCGTCTAGCAACGATTGCGCCTGTGCTCAGGGGCAAGCCGGCCGCAGGGCCGGCTTTTTTTTTACGCCGATGGCTTTCGCTCTTTGCCGGCAGCAGACGACGGAGGCGATGGTCCATGGATTTGAAAGATCGTATCGTAGCAGTCACCGGCGGCGCGGGCGGAATCGGCCTGGCCATGCTGCAGCGTTTTGCCGCCTCCGGCGCCATTCCGGCGGCTCTGGACCTGACGCCGGAGCGCTGCGACCGCGCCGCGCACGAATTGCGTAAGTTGCATCCGCGCGCCGGCGCCTGGACCTGCAATGTGGCCAGCGAGGAAAGCGTGACAGCGGCCTTCCAGGCGCTGCGCTCCAACTACGGACGCATCGATGTTGCCGTGCTCAATGCCGGCATACTGGATGATGGCCTCCTGTTGCGCGTCGATCGGACGACCGGCAAAGTAAAGGCGCGCATGTCGCTGGCGCAATGGCAGCGCGTAATCGATGTAAATTTGACCGGCGTATTTCTCAGCGGCCGGGAGGCGGCGGCGATTATGGTCGAAGAGGGCGGCGGCGTGATCATTCCGATCGCATCGGTAGCCATGCATGGCAATGCTGGCCAGAGCAACTATTCAGCGGCCAAAGCCGGCGTGGCCGCGCTGACGCGACTGTGGGCGCAAGAATTATCGCGCTTCAAGATTCGCGTGGCCGGCATTGCGCCTGGCTTTGTAGCAACCGAGATGGTTCTGAAAGATATGAATCAACAGGCGCTGGACCTCTGGAAGTCGCGAATTCCCATCGGCCGACTGGGCGACCCGCAGGAGATTGCCGATGCAGCGCATTTTATTGCCTGCAATGAACTGGTCAATGGCGTCGTCCTGGAAATCAGCGGCGGCGTAAAAATCTAGAGCTGCCGACGCTCTACGATGACATTGACGTCGCTGCCAGGGGCCGAAAGCTTGCCCAACTCTGCACGGGGGTCGAGTCGCCTGCATAAGGCGACCAGGCAAGGCCCGCGATCGCATTTCGGAGCAACGCACATGAAACAAATTCTGCGCCTCGCAGCCGCAGGAATGACTCTGGCACTTTGCCTGAGCTCTCCGCTGGCCGCCAATACCATCCGATTGAACCTTGGCTACTGGCCAGGCGACCTCACTCCGGAACTGGAGGGACGCTATTTCAAAGATGACCTGCTGCAAGGCGCAGGCTACGGCCGCGTCGATCTTCCCTGGTCAAATACGAATACGCACACCATCTATCCGCTAGGATTTGAAGCCGCGCTCAGTAACATTGCCGGCGGCGAACTCGTATTGAATGCAAACTACATTCGCTATGCTCCGGAGTATGAATTCCAGGGCTTTGGCGCCACATTTGTCAGTCTGGTTTCATTGAAGAACTATCTGAGCACGGACTGGGAAGCCGATCTTGGCTACCGCTTCAAGGTACTCGACGGGCGCCTGACACTGACGCCAAAGTTTGGCTACCGTCAGCATTCGCAGGAGTTCGACTATGAGGAACTGACGCTTGGAACCACCATCGCCGTCAATGGCGCCAGTCCCTTTGATGCCAGCGCGGGCGGAACCTACGCCGGTCTGGGCCTGAAATTCCAGATCAGCGGTCCGTGGTCCTTCAACTTCGACTATGTTCGCAGTCTGGGATTTGCCGGCGGCTCGATGACGCAGGAAAAAACGGTTATCGGCACGACGGGCCTCAGCTGGGAACGCGCCGAATCAAGCTACGAGCTCGATTTTGAGCGCGCCTCGGCCAGCATCGGCTATGATTTCAGCGATGTCTTTGGCATGGAGGTAGGCGTTCGCCAGGAAAAGCTAAGACAGAAGTATGTGGATTATTTCGGTTTTCCGATTGTGATCAACACCGCCGGCAGCGTTGTCGCCTCCAGCGTCACGGATACTGTATATGAAGCGCTCACCGACCGCTTTATCTGGGAAGGGACGGAGACCTCAACCAAAGGCCTCTTCTTTGTGGCCTTCCATTACAATCTGAATCTCTAAAGACCGCCGCGAGGGCGGCGGAACGCAAACCGTTCCGCCGCTGACGCGCGTCACTCCGCCGAACTCAACTCTGCGCAGGCAGCTATAGCAATTCACGCCGCAGTCGCTGCAGGTAATCAGCCCACTCCACTGGCAGCAGGTTCTTCTTGCGATTGTTGCAATCCTTACAACAGGCGGCAAGGTTCGCTTTCACGCTCCGCCCGCCCCGTGAAAGCGGAACAATGTGATCCATGGTAAGCTCGGAAGGGGCAAAATGTCGGCCACAGTAGTAACATTCGCCGGCCGCGATTTTCTTACGCCACCAGGCGCTGCTGCGCAACTCGCGCGCCTGATCTTTTTCGCGACGCAGCAGGCCGCTGTCTACGGGAAAGGCGTCAGCGGCCAGGAAAGGCGCAGGCAAGGGGCCGTCCGTATCGGCGGACTGCTCAGAGGCGTCCGGTCTTGATTTCGTCATGGGTGTCGCGATACCAGCGGACCATATCGGTCAGGCTGACCACGCCGCGTACAAATTGCTCATCAATCACCGGCACCGTGCGAATCTTCTTGGCGACCATGATATTCAGCAAATCGCGCAGTCGCGTACCGGACCGTACGCTGACAAATTCCTTATCCTTGACCAGATCGCCAACTTTCATACGCAAGTAGTCGCGATTAGCGTCGTAGACTTCTTCATAACCCAGGCGCAAAAGATCGTGGGCGGTAGCGATATTGAATGGCTTTCCTTCTTTGAGAACCAGCACCGCCAGGAAATGATGCTCGAGGAGTATGCGCGCCGCCTTTGCACAAAGATCGTTGTAGTCGACCGTGATGACCTCGCGCGTCATCAATTCTTCGACCGAGGCCTCCAGCATATGCTGGGTGCGCTCCAGCAGGCGTTGCTTCAGTTGTTCGTCGCTCATCGCCGCCTCTCTATCCATCCAGCAGGAATTTCAGTACGCCGCGTTTCACCAGCTCGCGGTTGATGCGCTGCTGGATGCGCATCCGAACGTTCTGCGCCACTTCCGTCAAAAACTCAATATGCCGCGCATCCTTGCGACCGTACTTGCCCAGCGATATCGGCTCCAGAAAGATGATCTTCCATTTGCTTGGCAGCGGAAACAAATTGAGCGGCAAGGGAATGCGCAGGCCATGAGATTTTTCGAACCAATCGATGGTGCCCAGATTCAAGTGCGATTCTTCGGCGCCCAGCACGCAGGCTGGAATGATCGGAGCATTGGACATCATGGCCAGCGAGACAAAGCCAGGGTTGAAGTCCTGCACCTGATACATCTGCGTGCTGGGCTTGAAGTTCCCTGATTCGGCCTCTGGAAAGATCAACAGCAGATTGTTGCGCCGCAAGATACGAATGGCAGTCTTAAAGTCCTGAGGAATGAAGCCAAGGCGCGCCGAAAGAAACCGCAAGGCCTCGCTGCTGTGCCAGAAATTGTGCGACATCGTTCGCGGAAATCGGCGCACGCGCTTCAAGATTTCATTCTGCACGGCCAGCGCATCCCAGCCCAGCACGCCGCTGTGATTGGGCGTGACTACGACCGGTCCGCGCCGCGGAATATGATCCAGACCTTCGGTCTCCAGTCGGGTAAAAGCGCTCAGCCAATCCAGAAAACTATGCGGGACCTTGCGCAGGAGCACATAGTCCAGCGGTTTACCCTGAAACTCCGATTCCTCAGGCGAGCGGAAAAACTTCTTATGAGCCAAGGTGCGCCTCAAGTCGGTCGCCAGACCGCGCGTGTGGAGGCGTAGATTGGAAGGCTTTCACTGGCCTGTCAAGCCCGCTTCGGCAGCGGGCGGCGCCTTTCCGGAGAAGCGCCCGTCGCGCAGGCCTGGAACAAAAGAAAGCAAAACCTGTTCGACCAGCGCACTTGCAGGGTTGTAGACCAAAGGCAGACAGGAGCGAAAAGGCGCCGGCACGCTCTGTTCTTGAAACCATTGCTTGAGCTTTCGAGTACCGCCGGCCGTTTGAAGGCGCATGCCCGGTTCAAAAAGACGCAACTCCTGACCTGCTGCCAGGCGCAGGTTGCGCTGCTGGCCATTGTAGCGCAGCAGCGTTTGCTCGTTGCTGCCAGGCGACCAGCAAGCCGGTTGAAGCAGCGCGCAGTCGGCGCGCAACAGCCAGAAGGGCGAGCGCTCATCGGACCACAGCAGCCATTGGCTGCAGCGATAGCGCAGACGCGGTCGCTCGCCGCTGGCCAGCAGGCGCGATAGCTCGAGTGCGGCGCTGGCACTCAGCGGCGCAAGTTGCAAGCGACGCAAAGCCGGATCGAAGGCCGATTTGCACGCCGCTGGCGATGCGCCAGTCAGCAGTCGGCGATCGATCCAGAGGTGATCGACAATTGCCCCGGCCGGCTGCCATTCAGGCAAGGCGTGGGACAGGCGCCACAGCCGCGGCGCATCCAGGCCTTCCGCCTGCAAGGCGGGTAGAATGCTATGTCGTAAGCGATTGCGCCGATATTGATCGGACTGGTTGCTAGCATCTTCGCGCCACGGAACTCCGGCCAGGCGCAGCGCTTCCCGAATTTCGGCTGCGCTCAGACACAACAAGGGGCGACAGAGCCGCACCTCGCCGCGCATCGACCACAAGGGCAAAGTTGCCAGCGCGCCAGGCCCGCCGCCGCGCAGCCAGTGCAGCAATACGCTTTCCACGTAGTCGTCGGCGTGGTGGCCGGTACACAGAAAAGCGCCGCCCAATTTTTGCGCCAGGCGACTTGCGATTCGGTAGCGCAGTTCGCGGCCCGCCTCCTCCAGATTCATTGCGGCGCGGCGCGCAAAAAGGTCGACGCGGCGGCGCTCCAGAAAGACGCTCAGATCCAGCTGCCGACAGAGGGCCAGCGCCGCTCGAGCATCCTCTTCCGATTCTTTGCGCAGGCCGTGATCGATATGCAAAACAATCGGTTGTTGGAGGCGTCCAAGCTGCGCAAGGCCAAGCATAGCCAGCAGCAGAAAGCTTGAATCGGCGCCGCCAGAAAAAAGAACAAGCGGCGGCAATTGGCGCGGCCAATCGAGCTGCGGCCAGCGCTGCAACAACAGACTTCCAAATTCCCGAGGCGCACTAGATTTCATGTTTGTTGCTCTGCACAAAGCGCTTTGCGTCGCACCAAGAATACAAAAGGACCCGGAAAATTGCAAACAAGACTTGCCGGCCGGACAGTCTAAGCCTTACAACGCCAATCGCATCCCTGGCAACAAAGGAGATACCTATGCGGAAGCTTTTCATTCTCTCAGCACTGTTTCTTGGTTTTGCCGCGCTGGCGCCAGCCTACGCACAAAATGCAGACGCAGTTCTGGGCACGTGGACTACCCAGAGCGGTAATGCACGAGTACAGATCTACAAGTGCGGCTCGAACTACTGTGGCAAGATCGTATGGCTCAGAGAGCCAAATTATCCGGCTGGAGACGCGATGGCCGGCCAACCTAAAGTAGACCGCGAAAATCCGGATCAAAGCAAACGTACTCGGCCCATTATGGGTTTGAATCTGGTCTGGGGATTTTCCTACGATGATGGCGAATGGTCTGGCGGCAGAATTTACAACCCTGAAGAAGGCAAGACCTATAGCTGCACGCTGACCCTGGAAAGCCCGAACAGACTGAAGGTGCGCGGCTACATTGGCGTATCGCTGATTGGAAAGACCCAGTACTGGACTCGCTGATGGATTCAGCCGCATTGCGCGGCAAGCTGCCTCGCCCTTGTGAACTCATTCGCAAGCGGCGGCGCTACGAAACAGGCGTCATCGGACGCCTGTTTTTTTTTACACTCCTGTCTTGCCCCTGGTCGATGCTTCAGGCCTCGCCGCCTGCGCCCGCTTTGCCCGCAGCAATACGCCTTGTCAGCGATCGTCGCCATTTCAATGAAAACGTAGAGCTGTGCTTTCAATTCGCAGACGAGCAGTGGGCAGCCCGACCGTGCAGCGGCGGCGGCCCGCTGCTGCGCAACCTGCGACCAGCAAGCGGCGCCTGGCTGGGCGAACTGTATTCGCGACTGCGTGCACGCTGGTATGCCGTGCGCTTCTTTGCCGATGGCGCCGGCTGGCGGCTGCGAGTCTTTGAAGAATACGGATTTTACGACTTACAAGCCGATACGATTGAAGCGCCCGGCAACGGCAACTGACCGGATTTTTCCTTTTCGCACTGTGGGCTCGCAGACAGATGGATCATGGCCATCTTGTGGAGGCTGGGCGCAATGGTCCGGGAGGATCTCAGCGCGCTCATTCCAGGCAGCGGCAGACCTTTGAACCGCGAATCGCTGCTGCGCTTGCTGCTCTATCTTGCCTTGATTACGCTGCTGTTGCGTCTGGCCTGGCCGCTTCTGGGCGATAGCGCGCCGGGACAGACTCGCGAGCCGCACCCCGAAGCGTCGCCGCCCGGTCGCCTGATCCAACTCGACGCTGCTCCCACCAGTCCGCTGCACCGGCGCCGGATGCAACTCCTCGTATTGGAGCGCGCGTGATCGGACCAGGCGGCGAAGGTCGACCCTGCTTTTACGAGCTGGATTGCACAGTAATGGCCTACGACTGGGGGCGTCGGGGCGACGGCGCTGTGATCCATCGCCTGCGTCGCAGCCTTGGCGCGGCGATTGAGGCCAGCGAACCTGCGGCCGAACTGTGGATGGGCGACCATCCCCGAGCGCCATCGCGTCTGGGCAATCCGAACGGCGCGCCGCTGGATCGCGCCATCGCCGAACACAGCGAACACTTTCTGGGGCCGACGCTTGCGGCGCGCGGCTTCCGCTCGCTTCCGTTCTTATTCAAGGTACTCGATGCTGCACGTCCGCTTTCGATTCAGGCCCATCCGGATCGCGAACGCGCCCGCGAACTGCACGCCCGCGATCCTCACAATTATCCGGACACCAATCACAAACCGGAGCTGGCGGTCTGCATCGAAGGAATGCGGGCGCTGGTTGGCTTTCGCACGCCGCAGGAGATCGCGACCTTTTGCAATCACGCCCCGGAATTTGCGGCCCTTTGCAGCAGCGAGGGTCAGCTATTCAGTGAAGCTCCGCCGGCCCCGCCGCCTGGCGATGAGGCCGGCGCGCGCCAATGGATTCGCAATTGTTACAGCCATTTGATGCGATCCAGCAAACATGAGATCAGCGAAGCGGTTCGATCGCTGCGCTTGCGACTGGATGCCCTCTCCGATTCTGGCGGCCTGCTGGATGTCGACGGGCTCTTCTTGCAACTGACCACACAGTTTGGCGATGAAGATGCCGGCGTTTTTTCCGTATACTTTTTGAATCTGGTGCAGCTGGAACCTGGCGAGGCGCTCTACCTGGGACCGGACGAACCGCACACCTATCTTGGCGGGGCAATGCTGGAGATTATGGCGGCCTCGGACAACGTCGTTCGCGCCGGACTGACCTCAAAATTCTGCGATATTGAAACGCTGCTGGAAATGCTGCATTTCCGCGGCGGCCCGCCACAGGTGTTGCGGCCAACTGCCAGCGGCGAGCGCCGCAGTAGCTTTGCTGCGCCCGCCAGCGATTTTCAACTGGAGATTCTGGAACTGGAGCGCGCTCCGCTCAGCCATAGCGCGGCCGACCGACCGGCCATCTTGCTTTCGCTTGCATCGCCCTTTCGCGTCGAAGTGTTTCGACAGCAATCGCTGGAGCTGGTCGATGCCACAGAGGTTGCGGCCGGCGCCGCCTTATTCTTGCCCGGGGATCTGGCAACCAGGGGCCTCGAGGCGCGGCTCAGTGCGCCGGCAGCGACCCAGGTACATATGGCGACGGTCGGCCCCGATTTTTGATTGCCCGCTGACACCGTGTCAGCAAGAAAAGACGGCGCTGTTCGGGACGCCCTGCAGCGCCGGGGTGTCGCCAATGACCGAATTCGAAGTTCCAAACTACATTGTTTATGCGATTCCGTTTTTCTTCCTGCTGATTGGCCTGGAGGCGCTCCTCGGTCGGCTGGCCAAACGCGACTACTACCAGCTCAATGATTCGATCAACGATTTGAGCATGGGCAGCTACCAGCAGCTGCTTGGCGTCTTGCTGCGTAGCACCATCTTTCTCAGCTACTTTCTGCTCTATGATCTTATCTGGACCCGCTATCGCCTCCTTACGTTCGAAGCAGACAGCGTAGCCGGTTGGATTCTGGGCTTTTTTCTGGTCGATTTTGCCTACTACTGGTTTCATCGCAAGAGCCACGAGGTTGCAATCATCTGGGGTTCGCATGAACCGCACCACCAGAGTCAGGAATACAACCTTTCCGTCGCCCTGCGTCAGGGCGCCTTCCAGGGCCTATTCTCCTGGCCCTTTTATCTGCCGATTGCCTTGCTTGGAATTCATCCAATCATCTTTTTTACGCACAGCCAGTTCAATACCATCTACCAGTTCTGGATTCACACCCGCGCCATCGGTCGCATGGGCTTCCTGGAAGCATTCTTGAATACGCCATCCCACCACCGGGTGCACCACGGAGTGAATCCAAAGTACATCGACCGCAATCACGCCGGAACGCTGATCATCTGGGACAAACTCTTTGGCACCTTCCAGGCCGAAGAAGAGGAGCCAGCCTACGGTACGGTAAAGCCGCTCAACAGCTGGAATCCGCTTTGGGGCCAGCTGCGCTACTGGACGGAACTTGCCCGCAAGTCGGCGCACGCGCCAGGTCTGTGGAAGAAGATGCTGGTCTGGCTAAAGGGACCGGGATGGGATCCGCTCAACCCGCAGGCCCCCGAGCATATTCCAGAGGTTTCGCGGCGCGACCAACGACGTTACAATCCGCCAATGGGTCGAGGTCTGGCCATCTATGCCCTGTTGCAGTTTGCTTTAACGATAGTGATCAGTCTGGCCGTCCTGCAAGTTGGCCCCAGGCAGCTGGACGCCTGGCATCTTGTACTGGCCGGCTTCGCCCTGATCAGCATGCTATCCATTGGCGCCCTGATGGAGGGGCAAAGCTGGGGCTCGCTGCTGGAAGGCCTGCGCCTTGGCGCACTGGGCGGCGGCGGCGCTTTATGGCTCAGCAGCATTGGTCTGCCAGCGCCAATCTCGATGATGGCGGCCCTTGCCGGCGTTGCTCTGGCCGCCTGGATGCTTTTTGCCCCGCCCAGTTTGAGACGGCCTGCATCGGCCTGAAATGACGCATATCGCCGAGATGGAGACCGCCATTGCGGCCTGGAAAATCGATTGACTTCGACTCTGCAGCGGCGCCTTGCTGCTCATTAATGTGACATAAGTTTATGCGACATAATCAAGGCATTTGTCGCATAGAACGGAACGTCCAGGAGATCCTTCGTCGAGGTAGCTGGTGGCCAGTCCAGGATTGTATCTGAATCTAAATGAAAAAAAAGCCCGACCGATCGAAGCGGCGCGCCCGAGCTTGAGCAAGCAGGAGCTGGAGTCGGTTCTCAACTGTCTGATCGAGGACCGATTGGATCAGGCCGATATCACCCGCCGCTTCGAACGCAGCTTTGCCAGCAGCTTTGCCTTCAAGCACGCCCTGGCCGTCAACTCGCTGGCCGCCGCCTACCATCTTGCTTTTCTCGCTCTGGAACTGGATCAAGAGGATGCAGTATTGATGAGCGCACTGGCGCCCGCGCCGGCCTGCGATGCAGCGCGCTACTGTCGCGCCACGCCGGTCTTGATCGACCTGGCGCGCAGCAGCTTTCACCCGGACGGGGAGGCATTTGTCCAGCGCGCCGTGGAACTGCGCGGCGCCGCGGAGACGCCGCGACGCGTCGCAGCTGTGCTCGATCATAGCTTTGGCGCCCCCTTCTCGCCTGATGTGGCGCAGCTCAATCAAAACGGAGTGCTGTTGATTGAAGACATCACCGGACTGGCCGGCTCAGAACGCGAGGGCGAATACTTTGGAAAAAGTGCGCAGATAGCCGTTTGCGGACTGAGCGAGAACGACCTGTTGACCACCGGCAATGGCGCCATGATCGTTACTCAAGATTCTCGTCTCTACAAGCGTATGCACGCTCTGCGCTACGGCGCCAAACGCGAAAGCGGCGAGCTGGCCTTTGATTATCGCCTCGGCGATTTTCAGGCGGCGATGGGTCTCGATCAACTTTCCCGCCTGGGCGTAACGCTCGCACGCCGCAAGAAGATCGGCCAGAAATATCTGGATTCTATGCGCAGCACATCGCATGAGACCTACTTTCGCAATCCAGGCATCGACGCCTACCTTCGCTTTCCGGTTGTCGTTAACAAGAGCCACGACGAAATAATGCGTTACTTCAACTCATTGCAAATCGGCGTGTTGCGCGCCGCTGAGCCGCCGCTGCATCATTTGCTTGGACTGGCGCGGCTGGAATATCCCAATGCCGAACGAATCTACCAGAAGTCGATCTGTGTACCGGTCTACCCGGCATTGACCGCAAATAATGTGGAGCGTATCGCCGCCAGTTTGCGCGGCTTGATCTAATTTGCGACCATGAAACGCCTGCTGGCCATAGGAACGGTTTGTTTGCTGGCAGCGCCGGCAACGATTCAGCCCCTGCAGGCCCAGGCGCTCAACCAGGACTTTGGCGCTACCCTGGAGATGTTCTATCGCGCCATTACCGGACGCTCGCAAAACCAGCAGCCGGCCTCCGGCCAGACTGCGCCGCGCCCCACAAATAGCGGCGCCGGCCGCAGCGCACGCGGCGAAGCGCCTGTGGAAGGCCTGAATTCGTCGCTGCGTATGGCCAATGAAGGCAATCGCCTGCCGACGGAAGCAGCTCAACATCGCGCGCTACAGGAGGATGAACCCCAGCAAGATATGCCGCGTCGCGCAACCGAGGCGCCAGCGCCTGATCCGGCTGGCGTTAATCCAGGTCCTGGCAGCGAAACACAGAATTCATCGAGCCGCGGCGCTGAGGCGCCCCTGCATTCGGCGGCGGCGCGCATCTATCTGGGCGATGGTCGCTTGATCAGCGGACGCATCAGTTTTCGCACGCCAGAACGCTTTGTACTGCGCCACATTGCCGACGGCGTGGCCTATGAACGCCCGGTAAGCCTGGCAGAGCTGCGTACCGTCGAAGTGAAGCGCTGGCGCGGACGTCCTGGTCGCGAACTGCGCGATGGTCAGGTATATCGATTCGAGCCGGATCGCACGCTCTATATCCTGGCCGACGGTTCTCGTCTGCTGGTCGAAGGTCCGATTCTTCCTTTTCTAAGCGATTTTCCACTGGCCAATCAGCACGGGGCGGTGCGTTTTTTTACATTCTGGATGGATCTGCTCAAGGCGGATGGCAGCTGGTATACGGGAATCAGCGGCCCGACCAGCGGCGAGCGCACCATGTGCCACCCGGATGTAATCAAACGAATCGTCTTCGAACATGAATTTGACGGCTAAGGACCAGAATCCTCGAATCATCTGCGTACGACACGGAAAACCGACGGTGCGCTACGGCCGCTCTCTCTGGCAATGGACAGCCGCCGCCGAATTGAATGCGCTCTTTGATGCCTACGACCGGGCCGGTCTGGAAGCGGACTGGAACCGAAGGCGCCTGCCTGGAAAAATCAGCGCTTACGCCCTCTCCTCCGATTTGCCGCGCGCAATGCAAACCGCCGAGCTTTACAGCGGCGTGAATGCCGATGGCATCGAGAGCAGCGCTCTATTGCGCGAGGCTCCGCTGGCCAGACTGCCAATGCGCTGGCGCGGTCCGCTGGCGGCGATGCTTGCCGTCTCTCGCTTTGGATGGTACAGCGGCTGGCTGCGCTGCACTGAAACGCGTCGCCAGACGCTGCTGCGCGCCCGCCATGCAGCGGATCTGGTGGTGGCGCGCGTCATCGAGCAGGGCGAAGTGGCCGTTTACTCTCATGGTTTTTTTCTGTGGCTGCTTGGCGCGGAGCTGCGTCGTCGCGGCTGGGATTCGCCAAAGCGCGGTCGCTATCGTTACCTGGAGCAGGCCGAATTCAGGCCGCGCGCTGGCGAGGAAGGTCTGGCGCTCAAAGTTCGCGAGAGCCGTCTTCAAAGGCGCCGCTCTGTAGCTGACGGTAAATCGACAGCACCTTGATCCAGTAGCTTTCTTCGTAGACGCCGCGGCGCACAGCATTGGGGCCGGCGTTGTAGGCCAGCGTGGCCAATCGCAGATCGCCCATTTCCGGCAATAGTATATTCAGGTAACGTACGCCAAGAGCGATGTTGTGTTCGCCGCGCAGCAGCTCTGCCTCGCTTACCGGAGCGCCTTTGACCCAGGCCGCCGTTGTCGCCTTCAGTTGCATGTAGCCCAGGGCGTTGGAGCTGGAACGAGCCTTTGGATCAAAGACCGATTCTACGCGAATGAATGCGGTCAGCAAGTAAGCCGCGTTGACCTGGCGGCCGTCAATGCGCATGTACGGCGGCGTTTGAAGCTGCCGGCTTTCGCGCAGGATGGCGTCGATCAGTCGACTGCGATCGCCCGCGGAAATGCCGCGCGGATGGGTCGCATCAATAAAGGCGCCAATACGGGCGCGCTCACGACCGGCGTCGTCGTGATCCAGCAGTCGAAACTGCACCAGCGATGCTCCCAGCAGAATCAAGAGCGGCAGCAGGATGCGTTTGCGCATTACGACGGGCAGCTGTCGCTCCATACCGATTTGCAGACGATCCCAGGCAAAACGAAGGCTCTGGCGCAGATTCATGGGCCCTCCCCTGCGCCCCCAGGCCAAGACGTGGTGCGACGCACAATAATCTGGCCATATTTTAGCGCATTGCACCAATGTCAAGCCAAAAGATTCAAGAGAGGATCGATTAGAGCAGATCTTGCGCCGTCTGGAGCAGGCGGCTCAATCCGCGGTCTCCAGGACGAAAGCGCTCAAAAACGCGGCGGCAACAGGCATCCATAGCGGCAAGGTCCAGCACCGCCGGATTGTCAGCCAGGGAGGCCTTGAGCGCCGGCAGCTTTGCACGTTGGCGAAGATCCTCGACTAAAGTGGCGTGCACCGCGCTGCCGCCGTCATAAAGCGCGAAGGGAAGCTGCAGTCGCCACGCCTCCAGCATCGCCATGCCGGGATAGACGAGCGCCGCACGGGCATTGCAGAGCAAATCCAGAAATTCGCGCCGCGGCATACGCGGCAGAACACGCAGCGGCAAATCGCCGGGCAATGGCGCCGGCGGCGAAGCGCCCAGATAGCAGAACTCAAGTTCCGGATTTGCGGCCCGCAAATGTTGCAGCCAGTTCCAGCCGTAGATCGGCCAGCGCAACTGTCCGCCAACGATCAGCAGCTGCGAGCTTGCGCCCCGGTAGCGGCATTGCAAGAGATCATCGGCCAGCAACGCATTCTTGAGAGCAAGCCCCAGATCCACTGCCGGATGCGGCAGGGTATCGTGAAAGATCAGGGCAAATTCTTGCGGCTCCGGCCGGCTGCTTGCATCGCGACAGGCATGCCGGTTGTCCAGGGCGATGCAGGGCGCGATTCTGGCAAAGGGCTGCGGATCGACATCGCGAGCGTCGAGTATGATCAAATCCGGCGATTTTTCAGCAGAAGACAAGAGCGGCAGCAACTGCAATGGCGACTCGCTCTGGTAGAGCGCGGCAGTTTGTTGTTTGCTCTTTGCATAATCGCAGAAGAGCGACATGCGCGTTTCGTGACCGCTGCCAAAGGTCGCTCCACAGCCGGCAACAATGGCCAGGTTTGCATTGCGCTTCAATCGCTTCCGCCGTAAGCAACCTTGCGTTGTAAGACCTCGGAGTTGGCCGCAAATAGTTCCGGCTGACGCTGCGCCAGGTCCAGCAGCTCCAGCGTTCCAAAGTTCAGGCCAAGTTGCTGAAAGATCGCGTTTACTACCGATAGATCGGCGGCCTCATCTACAGTGACGCGCAGACGCTGCGCCTCTGCGCTGGAAAGCCGCGGATGGTCGATGTGCTGCACGCGAAAACGTCGACGATCCTCCTTAATATGCACGCTAACATGCTCCAGATGTTCGGGCCGAAGCGTCTGACCATCCTGCATCAGCGCCGCGCTTCGAAAAATCTCAACGCCACATCCCAGCGGCAGGCCAGTCCAGGCAAAGAGGTCGAGTTCATGCTGGCGAATGTATTGCAGGGCGTCGCGCGCCGCCTCGACATCGACCGCCGGATTGTCGCCGGTGGCGCGCACGATGTATTCTACGCCCAGCTCTTGCGCCGCGATGCGGTAACGCTGGCGCACGTCGTCCTCTGGACCGATCATGCTTTGCAGTTCGCGCTCCCTGGCAAATCTCTGGCCGGCTTCATCGCCCTCCGGTAAAAGCAAGAGAACCGGCAGGCCAGCTTCGACTTGTTGCATGCGGCGGTAAACGTGTTCGATCAGCGGCAGTCCATCGGGAGCGGGCAGCGGCGCAAAGATCTTGCCTGGCAGGCGCTGTGAGCCGCTGCGGGCCTGAATCAGGATGGCGGCGTCGGGACGGCTCACAGTTTTGTATCGTCTGACCGGGCGAGGAACTGGACATTGCTCACAGGGCGCTCCAGACGATTGCTCGCCTGCTGCGCATTCCACGAGCTATGTACCCAGGCACAATCAGCATCCGTCAGTTTGCAATCTTTCGCCTGCTCTGCGGCCTGCTTGCGCTGCAGCTCTATTTACCGAATCTCTACGGCGCGCTGGAGGCTGTCATTCTGAAACACCCCGGCGGAATGGCCGCCGCCGTGGCGCACAGCATTGCCTACGGCTGCGCGGCCCTTGGCGCGCTCCTGGCCCTGGCTGGATGGGCCAGGCGAGCGGGCGGCGCGCTGCTGGCGCTTGGTCCGTGGTTGGCCGTCCTCCATGGCCAATTTGTGCTGCATCATGCCGCGTGGTCGAATGGTCCGCCGGCGCTCAGCCTCTCGCCTTCCGTGGCCCTGTTCTTTGTGCTGCAGAGCGCTCCCGGTCTGGCGCTCCTGCTGGCGCCTGCCGGCGACTGCTGGTCGCCCTTTTCCAGCGGCCAGTCCTGGATTATGACTCGGGGGCAACAGCGCCGGATGGTTTTGATTGCCCTATTTTCGGCGACGGCGCTGGCATTGTTGCCGCTCTATTTCTTCAACCTGCTGCCGTGGGTGCTGGTCTTTCTTCCCTTGCTCCTGGATCGACGGCTGCTCCCCGGTCGTCGCGCCAGCAGCGATTCCCCGCCGGTCGTCTTCTTTGATGGCGTCTGCGGGCTATGCAATGCCGCAGTCGACTTCTTTCTGGCCGAGGATTTTGCACAGAAGCTGCGCTTTACGCCCCTGCAGGGAAACTATGCAAGCAAGCGCCTGCCGGAGGCCCTGCGCAGCGAGCTGCAAAGCTTTGCTCTGGAAGACGGCGCCGGTCTTCATCTGCGCAGCAGCGCCGCGATTCGCGCCGCCGAATACCTTGGCGGAATCTGGGGCCTGGCCTTTTTGCTTCGCCTGATCCCGCGCCAGCTGCGCGACGCCGCTTACGATGCCCTGGCCAGTCGTCGCTACCAGTGGTTTGGAAAACACGATCGTTGTCGGATGCCTACGGCCTCGGAACGAGCGCGTTTCTTGCCTTAGGATGCGCCGCAACTAAGCATTGAAGGTGAACCATTCGTCGCACTGCAAGCACGGCGCGCCGACCTGTTCATGCTGCCCGCCAAAGCTTGCGGCGTGCGCCGCAGCATGCGCCGCAAAGGCCGCAAAAATATCGGCATCCAGTAGCGATTGCGAGGCGCCCTCGGCATAGAGATCCTGCTTGCAGAGCGGCATCCGGCCTTCCACGTTAAGATAGATGTCCCGCGCCAGATGCCAGCAAAAGGAGCGCTCGATTGGCGAAAGATCGGCTGCCTTGCGGTCGGCAAGCCGGCCGGCGTAACTGTTGTACTTGTTTAAGAGCGGAATCAGCGGGCCGCCCTCGAAGCGATCAAAGAAGGCCTGGACCTCGTCTTCCGTTTCCTTGAGACGTAGCATCTCCACATAGACCGGAAAGGGGCGCGCTGTGCCGGACGCGGCGGCAATTGCATCCAGATTCTGCAGCGTCATACTCAGGGCATCGACGCCGTAGAAGCGAGCGTAACGCTCGCCGCGCAGCGTCGACAGACGAACAATCAAACGCAGTTTCTGTGCGCCAGGCAGGGCACAGAGTTCCTGAAATCTGGACAGGTCGAGGTCGGCGCCAAAACTTTCCAGAAACACCTGAACTACGGCCGAGGAGGCCAGCGCCGCGCGCAGCACCTCAAGCAGACGCGGATGATCCAGCGGCTCGCCGGCGCCGGTCAGGGATACGCTCAAATCTTCGGCCAGCGGCGCGGCTGTGAAGGCAGCCAGCAGCCGATCGATCAACCGGTCGTTCATCTGCGGTGCATATTCAGCGGGCGGCGGCGGGAGGTAGCTGGCGCGCAGGCCGCGTCGACTGGCGCTGCACAGTTCGACTTCCAGAAAGGCCGGCGCCGGTCGCAATAACTCGGGATGGGCTCTCAGCCACTCATGCAGTTGCGGCAGATCCTTCCACGATGCCGCCAGCGCCTGTCGCGCCAGCAATCTTGAGCGAGCGCTGGCGCTGCTGAAGTCCAGTCGATACTGACGCAAATCTGGCTGTTGAAACAAGAACTCGACATCCAATTTTTCAATGTTTCTTTCCACATATTCGCGGAGCGATGCAATTGGAGCGCCGATTTCCGCCACGCACTCGCGCGAGACCAGATCCGGCACAACGCCGCCTGGCGCATTGTCGCTGCGCGTAAAGTGGGCGAAGTAGCGCATGTGTCGGCTGAGCGCTTCGGCGCACAGCGCGTCGATCAGCATCGGCGTCCAATCGTAAAACAGAGCGATGCTATCCTGTGGATCGTCCATCCCCGGCGGGAGCAAAGCCTGCAACGCCTCCAGCAAGGACGAGGAACAGCTTTCAACGCCGGCGCCTGGCCGATTGCAGAAGATCGCAACGCCTGGATAGGCGCGCGCCGCCGCCAGCAGCGCAGCAGAGCGCAGATCGCTTGCATCGCGATCGCCTTCCTCGCTGACCCAGAAAAGAAGGGCGCGCAGTTCAGCCATCAGCCGCCAGGACGTTGCACCGCAACCTCGCGTTTGCGGCGGGCGATCCATTCCTCAAATGCTTCGCCTTCCTTTTCAAAGTAGAGCCGATCGCGAATCAGATCGCGAATCTTATCCAGCGGAATGGGACGACGCGCCTCAACTTTGACAATCGTGTAGCGTCCGCGCGCGTCGCGAAAGGGACGGGACACGGAGCCAACCGGCGTATTGAACAAAATGCCGGCCACATTCTGATCGCTTTCGGCAATTTCCTGGATCCCGGCAAAATCGTGCAGGCCGCCAATGGCGCGCAGCGGCGATACATTGCCCTCGATCGATTGCGCCAGAGTTCCAAAGTTGGCCGGAGCGCCCGCAGCGCGATTGTAAGCGTCGCCGGCCAATTGTGCAATGCGACTTTCTTCCGCGATGCTGCCGTCGCGAGGTGCGAAGATCATTTCACGGTAGCGGACCTCAAAACCAACGCGCTCGCGATTGCGACGGTAGAACTGTTCGATCTCGCTGTCCGTTGCCTGTGGGACGGTGATCTTCACCTGTATCAATTGACGTTTGATGATTTCAAAGCGCAAGTCGTCGTACCAAACATCCCAGGGCAAACCTGACTCGCGCTCCACGCGCTTGTGGAAGTCCTCTTCGTTCAGGACGCCTGCAAATTGCATGCGCCGGCGCACCTCGGTTTGCATGCGTTCTTCGGATACCAGGATCGATTCCTGCCGGGCCTCGATTTCCACAATGGCCCGTTCGATCAGAAAGTCCGCTGCGGCTGCCTCCGGGCTTCTGCCGCGCAAACGATTGGCGCGACGCAGCTTGTCTGCGGCCACGCGCAGATCCAGATCGGTAATGGCTTCCTGGCCAACGACGATGCGCACACGATTGACGATGGCGCTGCCTGGCGGCGGGCTCAACTCGCCAGAGGCCCCGACGCCAGGCTCATCATCTTCATCGCCGGGATCGCCGCTAGCGCGATTGGATGTGGAGCGACATCCGCCGGCAAGCAGCATCGCCGGCAAGAGCAGCAGCAGCGCAAGGCGCAGCGATAGGCGCGGAGCGAATGCATCAGGCCAGGTCATGAGTTCCTCTGCGATCAGCGGAGGCGAAGCGCTGGAGCAGGTCAAGGAGTATGCGCTCCAGGCTGTCGGGCTGCTCTTCCTGCAGCAAGGCCAGGCGCCAGCGCTGCAAATGCGCGCTATGACTCAGGTAGCGGGCCAGATGCTTGCGGAAGGGCCGCAGAGCGCCCTTGCCATGCGCCTCCCTGGCCCAGCGCCAGTGCTGCAGGCACACGGCCAGAATCTGCGCTTCGTCCGGACGGCCTGGACCGGCAAAGATCCATGGATTTCCGATTGCGGCGCGACCAATCAAGACGCCGTCTACGCCGCTTTCACGGATGCGAAGTTCGGCTTCGGCCAGGCTCTGCACATCGCCGCTGCCCAGCACCGGAATGGAAACGGCATCTTTCAACTCGGCAATGCGCTGCCAGTTGGCGCGCCCGGAGTAACCCTGCGCCTTTGTGCGACCGTGAACCGTAATCATCGCAGCGCCGCTTTGTTCTAAAGCGCGCGCCAGTTCCACATGCACCAGCGTGGATTCATCCCAGCCCAGGCGGATCTTGGCGCTCAGGGGCCGCTGGCTGCGACGCGCCAGGCGCTCGAAGATTGCCGCTGTGCGCGCCACGTTGCGTAACATTCCGGCCCCGGCGCCCTTGCCGGCCACCGCCGCAACGCTGCAGCCCATATTCAAATCGATGCCATCCGGCTCAAATTCCTCGGCGATCTGCAGCGCGCGCAGCAAGCGACGCGGATCGGCGCCAAAGATCTGAAAAAGAATCGGTCGCTCTTCGCGGACAAACTGGAAATGCTTTCTGGCCTCCGGGTCGCCGGCAACCAGATAGTCTGCAGAAACAAATTCGGTCCAGCTCAGCGCACTGCCGTGTCTTCGGGCCAGTCGGCGGCAGGGGCTGTCGGAAACGCCGGCCATCGGCGCCAGCGTCGCCCGGCCCTGCAGGCGGAGCTTGCCATACTGAAAGCCAGCGGCAGGAGCGGCCGGCGCATCAGCTGGCCGCGTTCTGTTCCACCATCTGATAGAATTCGTCAAAGAGGTAGGCTGCATCATGGGGACCGGGGCTGGCTTCGGGATGGTACTGAACGCTCATGATCGGTCGATCTTCAGCGCGAAAACCCTCCACCGTTTGATCATTCAAATTGGTATGCGTGATGCGTACGCCGCCCTCGCCCTCGGCGGCCACCGCAAAGCCATGGTTTTGCGAAGTAATTTCAACCTGTCCGGTCAGCTGGTTTTTTACCGGCTGATTGCCGCCGCGATGGCCAAACTTCAATTTGAAAGTATGCCGGCCGGAGGCCAGGCCAATCAATTGATGCCCCAGACAGATGCCAAAGACTGGCTTGCGAGAATCGATGATGGCGCGCACCGTCTCTACAGCGTACTGCAGCGGTTCGGGGTCGCCGGGACCGTTGGACAGAAAAAAGGCGTCCGGGCTTTCCGCGGACAGCTCGGGCCAGCGAATGTCCGCCGGGTAGACGCGCACCGCAAAGCCAGCGCGATCAAGCATGCGCAGGATGTTGGTCTTTACGCCAAAGTCAAGAACGGCTACGCGATATTTCTTTCCGCTCTGTTCGCCAAAATTGTAAGCGGCCCTGGCGCTGACCACGCTGGCCAGGTCCTGACCGCTCATCTCCGGCGATTGGCGCACCGCCTCCAGCATATCCGGATGATAGTCGCGGCCTACAAAGAGCCCGCTGCGCATGGCGCCTTCCTTGCGCAGCATCAAGGTCAGACGGCGCGTATCGATGCCGTCCATGGCCGGAGTGCGGTACTCCTGCAGGAACTCGGCGAGATTGCGCTCGGCGTTGAAATTGCTGGGCTGTGCAACGTATTCCTTCACCACCAGCCCGGCGGCCTGAATGCGGGCTGATTCCATTTCCGCCTGGCAAACGCCGTAGTTGCCAATCATCGGATAGGTCAGAGTTACAATTTGCCGACAGTAGGAGGGATCGGTCAGGATCTCCTGGTAGCCTGTCATACTTGTGTTGAAGCAAGCCTCGCCAAGGGCGTCCGTCTCGTAGCCAAAGGACCGACCGCGAAATACGGCGCCGTTTTCCAGGACCAAGAGAGCAATCGGGCGGCGAACGGACATTCCGGCAGGGTTCCAGCGACGCTTGCGCCGGTCAAGTCTCGGCGACCTTCGCGATGGTTGACATTTTCCTTGCCGTCGGGCGGCGCTCGGCCAGGCTTCCTCGAAACGAGCGGATTTCCTCCGCCGCCTTGCGCGCACCGGCGTTCGCAGCGGCGGAGGTTGCCCTGCCGTTGCAGGCCGACGCACGCGATGGAGATTTCATGAAACAGGTTTCCGCCACCATGGTCGATCAAGTCCTTGATCTGGAAACGCGAGGCGAACGTTCGGCAAACTACGTTCGACTCTTCCTGGGCGCGCTCTTTGGCCTGGGCACGGCGTTGTCTTATTCCACCGGAGGCATAAGCGACGAACTGCTGCCCTACTACGCCGGCGGCGTAGCAGTATTTCCGCTGCTCTTTGCGACATCCTGGATCATCCAGCTGGCCGGGCTGTATCGTTCGCCGCTCAAGTACTTCTTCACTGTGGCGGAAGCGGCGGCGGCCTTCACCGTCTGTGCTTCGTATGTCTTCGTCCCTGATGCCGATCCTACCTTTTCGCACCACAATATTCCATTGAATGCCGCTTTCTTCATGCTGTTGGCCAACACAGCGCTGCGTTTTTTGCCGCGCTATACGCTGGTATCCACCGCTATTTTTGCGCTGACCTATCTCGGCGTTGATCTTGCCATCTGGCTCTATGCCGGCGTTCCGCTGGTTATTTCCTCGACCGATGCCGCGCAACGCGCGCTAAGCCTTACGACTATCGTGGTAGTCGAACTATTCTTGATCGGCCTTGGCGTGGCGATCTTCGCCGGCGGACGTCATGTCCGTCGACTGCTGGCAATGATGTCCAGGCTGGAAGGGGACGCTCGCGGCCACCTTGGTTCGCTTACGCAGCTGCTCGACGAGATTGGCAGCAATGCCAGGGATTTGAATCAGATCGTTCAGGATATCAACAACAGCACCGCCGACAATGAAGATCGCAGTCGCAATCAGATGGCGGCCATCGAGGAAACCTCCGCCACGATGGAAGAAATGAGCGCGTCGATCAAATCGATCGCCGACCAGGCGCAGGCTCAGGATGAACTCTGCGAAACCAGCGCTGCCAGCATGCAATCGCTCGATACGCTGGTCCGTCGCATCCAGGCCGCCAGCCAGGAGGCGACGCGCAAGGGAGACAACACCATTGAAGCGGCAGTGCGCGGCGAGAAGGAGCTGCAACGGGCCGGCGACATCATCCAGAGTATTCAGAGCAGCTCCAACAAAGTCGCCGATATCGTCACGGTCATCAATGGCATTGCCGACAAGACCAACCTGCTGGCATTGAATGCCGCCATCGAGGCGGCGCGAGCCGGCGAAGAGGGCCGCGGTTTTTCGGTGGTCGCCGATGAGGTGGGCAAGCTGGCCGAACTCTCCAGCCGCAATGCCCGTGAAATCGAAAAACTCATCCGCGATACGCAGGCGGTTACCGAGAGCGGCGTGCAGTCGATCGCCGAAACGGTGGGCGCAATCCAGGGTATCATCGCCGGCATCAAGGATATCGCCGCACTGATCCGCCAGGTGCATGCAATGGTCGGCGAGCAGAGCGCGGCCAGCGATCAGTCGGTCCAGCAGACCGGCGCCATCCAGAATCTGGCCCGTGAAATGCGCGACGCCACGCAGGAACAGATGAATGGCGTTCGCGAAATTCTGGCGGCGATCGACTCGCTCAATAAGTCGTCGGAATCGATTGTCCACTCTTCCGAGATCTTGCGCGCCGCCGGACAGTCGCTGCTGCGTGTCAACGGTCGCCTGAATGATAGGGCCGCCGCCTTCAGCCAGTCGAGCCGTACTATGCAGCCAGACTAGCCTCTGGATCTATGGCAGCGAATGGAATTCTCGAACAATATTGTAAGCCTCAGTAATTGGCCCATCTACTGCGCTATCGCGCTGCTTCTGGCAAATGTCTTTGTCCAGCGGCGTTTTCAGGACGCCTTCTTGCGTCTGGACGACATTGTGCGTCAGCGCATGGTCGAAGGAATGCATCGTTTTAGATTGGCGCGCATTCTGGTGGTATCGGCGGTGCTGGCGGCGTTGCTTCTGGTTTACATGAATCGCGGCGAAAACTGGCGCTGGAACTCCTATCTGCTGGCGCTAACAGCGCTGGGCGTCGGCCTCTGGTATATATTTGGATACGAACTCATCCGGCGGCGACTGCAGGCGCTGTCCATCCCTGCCGAGTTCATTCGCCTCTACGTCGCTGATCGCTGGCTGATGCTGCCGGCCTTGCTTTTGTTGCTCTTCGGTCTGTGGCAGAAAAACGCGCCCTTCTGAGGGGCCGCAATCAACGTCGGCGCTGTCCCAACCAGAAGCGCCATTGCGATGCATTGCGAAAACGCTGTCCGCTGATCTCGCTCAGGGCCGCCATTGCCGCCTCGCGCAGTTCGCCGGAGTCTTCATCAAGCAGTGCGCCCAGAGCGTCGATCGCTTCGTTTTCCTTTCGCCGCCCCAGGGCGCGCGCCGCTGCGATACGCAGCTCGTCATCGTTGCTCTGCAGCGTCTCCAGTAGAATTGCTTGTGAACGCGGACCGGGAATCAGGCCAACGGTTTCCACCGCCTGAAAGGCAAGATCGCGTCGGTCCTTGATTAGCGCTTGCAGATCTTCCAGCGACTCCGGATCGCGCACTGCGCCCAGCGCCTCAATCGCCAGCAGCGCCAGGCGTCGATCATCGCTGGCCGCTGCAACGCGCAGCGCCGGAGAAGCTTCTCTGGCTTCCATCACGCCCAGCGACCAGGCGGCGCCGTAGCGTCCCTCGCCTTCGCTCTCCTGCAGCGTGCGAATCAACAGAGCAATGCTGGCGCGGTCGCCAATCCAACCCAGACTGCGCGCCAACTCTTCGCGCGCGGGCAAAGAAGTCTCGGCCAGCATTGATTCGATACTCGAGCGCGCCGCGGCGTACTTCTGCCGACCAAGGATGTAGGCTGCAGGACCAATGGTTGCGCTGTCGCGTTGCTTCAGCAGCGCCAGAGCGCGCGGTCCGCTGCGCAGATCCTTGATCTCGCCAATCACCCGTGCAGAGCCGTAGCGCACCTCGATCCGCGCATCCGAAAGCAGAGCAAACAGTCCATCATTTGCCGCCGGATCTTGCGACTCGATCAGGGCAAGAATCGCATTCTGTCGTCCCTTATCAAAATCGCCGGCGATTGCCGCAACCAGCGTTGGCGTCGCGCGCCGACTCCTAATTTCTCCCAGCGCCAGCAATGCGGAGGCCAGCGCCGGAGTGCCGCGTTCGCGTTGCGCCAGAGCCAGCAGATAGCCCTCGGCAGCGCGGCAATGCAGACGACCCAGAGCGGTGGCATAGTCGACAGCGTGGTCTGAATCCGAATCCTGTTGCGCAAGGGCGAGGATGGCGCCGCCCTGTTCCTCGGCCTGGAGCTGCACCAGGCTGTCGATCGCCTTCAGGCGCAGCTGCCGATCTGGATCGCGCAACAAAGGTGCAATCGCCGCGCCGGCGCTTCGATCGCCCAGTCGAACCATTGCCTCCAGGATGAATTCCCGTCCTATTTCGCGATCAGTGCGCAGCATTCGCACCAGGATGGGCGCCGCTCTCCGCTCGCCAAAGGCGCCAAGGGCCAGAGCGCAGGTTTGGCGAACCGCCGGCGAGGGATCCTTCTCTGCCAGAAGCAGGAGTTCTGGTACAGCGTCGCGATACTCGCCGCGTAGAATTTCCAGCGTTGCGTTGCTGCGCACTCGCCACTCCGCGGACTTTAGCTGCGCCATCAACTCCGGCAGCGGCGCCACAGCCGGCGGATCGAGCTGGGCGCCGGGCGGCGTCGTCGGCAGCGGCGGGCCTTTGCACCAGGCTGAAAACAAGCCAGAGAAGGAAACAAGAGCCACAAGCAGCCAACGGCCTCCTTTGCGCGAATCCCAGGTTCTCATGGCGGAATTTGAGCCTGGACTGCGCGGATCTCTTCCAGTTCCTTCTTCCAGCGCGCAAGGTCCGACTCTGCTGTCTGCTGCTGGTCCTCCGGCAGGCGACCTTTTTCCATGGCGTACTCAACCAGCTGAATGCGCGATTCCAGTTCGCGCACTTTGAAGGAAAAGTAACGCTGTTGTTCTTCTGGCGCCAGCGTCGGCTGTAGCGGCGCTTCAGCGCCCTCCTGGCCAGGAGCGGCGCCACGGGCCTGCGCGCGCTGCGCCGCCAGGCGCGACTCGACGCTGCCGACAACGTCTATCGTACGGCGCGATTCATCCTTTTGCTCCTGACTCTGCTCTGGCAGGAACTGGGCGGGAATATAGATGTTTTCCGGATAGCGCGCCGCGAATTCCTGAAATTCCCGTCGTACTGCGGCGCGATCTGGTCGCGGACGGTCAATGTCCGGCCAGAGCCGTCGTATCTCATCAAGCTTTTCGATATCCTCAGCAGGGTCCGGCGCCGACAGCCACTGCTGCGGTCCGTCCTCGCCGGGATTGGGCGGATCGCCGACAATCCACGGCTCGCCCGGCTTGCTGTTGCGCAGCAGATAGACCAGCGCCACGACCAGTGCGGTCGCGGCTACAACTCCGACCAGAATGAGCAAACGCCTGCGATCCATAACTCACTTCCGCAGTTGAACAGCCTGGAACAAGCCGCGGCAAACATCCCTGCTGCTGTGGCCTGGCATGTTCCAGATTGCTCGAACGGTCTCAATCAGACAAAGATATTGATCAACCAACTGATCAATTGTCCCACAAAGGAATTAGTCAAAAAGCCCTTCAGATCGATGGGATTGCGATTTAAGGAATCATAGTACCAGGCCGCATACTCATCGATTGCCGGAATCGATACGCCATATTTGGCGTTGATCGATCGAATCAATTCATTTGCGAGCACGGCATGTCCATAGCGATTGGGATGTACGCCGTCGAGTCCAAAGATGCCGGGTTTGCCTGGCAACGGCCAGTTAGCCTGCGCCAATCCAGGGCTCCAGCCGCTGGAAGAGCGAATGACTCTACCGTTTCGCTTGATATCATCGAAGACCACGCGCGCATCGGTGATCGCGTAGCCATTGGCCGCCGCCTGATTGTAAATCTCCTGATTGAGCTTGGTCAAAAAGGTCGTGATCGTCGCCACTTCGCTGTCATCCAGCACATGATCGGGGCTGGACACCGAAGTCCGGTAGAAGGCGCGCAGTCCGCTATAGTTAGCGCGTCCCTGCGGATCGCGATACTCTTCCAGATAGGCAATGGAAGTTACATTGGGTACGGTAAAGACGACGCCGCCGCGAACGCTGGCAATTGCCTTCAAGCGGCGAAAGGCTTCCGGGATATCGCGGCGGAAGCGCGCTTCATCCAGGCAGGCCAGCGAGGTGGCCAGCGCAGTACAGAGCACATGATTGGCGCCGACCGACGCAAACACAAAGCTCGGTTGAACCTTTTCCATGATCTGCAGCTGCGTCCCGCTGCTGCGCAAACCAAAACGATGGTACTTGTCCGGTTCCTGACAATCCGGCGCCTGCACCCAACGATAGGTGAACCAGTACCAGGTCTTCCAGTACCACTCCTTGACCCACTTTGCGGCGGTGATATCCTGACAGGCCCCGCTGGTGTAGAGCGCATTGGTATAGTCCGCGCCAGTGATGCCGGCATGCGTTGGCGTTCCGACTGTGGCGTCATTTCCGCCAATCAGTGCGCCGGCAATGCAGAAGACGCCACAGTCGCCCTTGAGTACATCCTCAAGGTTTAGATAGGGTCCCTTCAAGTAGTTATAGCTGAGCGCAGCGCCGGCCTGCTTGCTGATCAGTACGGGATAGGCCCAGTCTTGCGTTTTGCGCTCGACGGTGGCGCCATAAAATCCCTGGGAAAGCGAATCGCCAATGGCCCCCGGTCGCGCAAAAAGCTGACCGAGCGTCTCCGCTGCGATGGAATGAAACGCGCCCGATAGCGCGAGCATAGCCGCGCCGGCAACGGCGCTTACTGCCGTAGTCCGCATAGAACCCTCCAAATTTCGCAACGCTCGCGAATATGTATGCCCGACGGAGCCGGGTGCAAGCGTCCTCGACAGTGTGTCAGTGTTCCGCAGACGCGGCCAAGTCTTTTTCGAGGCCTGCGGACTGACAAAACTCAAGGGGGCGACGCCGCTGGCGGCCGACCCCACTGATCTGGCGTGTCCGGGGGAGGTTCATAGGGTGTCGGCCGATTCCCGAAGCGATAATCTGGAGTGTCGCGTTCCGCGCCGGGGTCCTGAGTCTCAAAGACGCTGCGGCCGTAAAGGGTGCGGCCGCTGGTAGCCGGCTGCGGCGGAACAATGGGCGGTCGCTCGCGAAAGAGCGCCAGATTTCCTTTGAAGCGACGTTGGCATTCCGAGTTGGCGCGCCGCAACCAGCCTGGTTCAGGCTCATACTCTACGTTCCACAGCGCCGCTGTTTCGCATGCAATCTCGGCATCGCCGATCGAGAGCAGGGCCTTCATTGCCTCGTCCTTGTTCTGCGGCGTGGCCAATTTCAGCTGGCAGAGGGCCAGGAAGTAATCGCGGCGCGGCGAACGCGGCCGCGCCTGAAGGCGACGCAGCGCAATGGGGCCAGGCGATTTCAGGCAGTCCAGGCCGGCGTGTAGAAGTTGTACCGGTTCGCTATAGACCTCCTGGACGCTCATCTTTGAAGGATCAACCAGAGCGCGCGCCAGATCGAAACGTTCCATGGCGGCATAAATCAGCGCAAGGCGTTCGCGCAGCGCCGCATCCGGTTCAATGGACAGCGATTCCTGCATCAACTCCAGCCCGGAAAAAAGCGAAATACGGCGCAAACTCAAGAGCTCGCCCAGGCCAGCAAGTGCGCGCGGATTGTTGGGTCGGGCTCGATAGGCCTCTTCGTAGATTTCGAGAGCGGTATCATAGTCGCCGCGCATCAGGCGTTCGCGGCCCGCATCCGCCAGTGCGCGGCTTTCATCGCAGGATAGCAACAGGGCCAAAAAGAAGAGCGCCGCCAGCGCCTGAAAAGTGCGCAGCGGATTCATGGATTATAAACCTGCCACATGCTGCTCACAATGCTGTCAAGGTCGGAGCACTGTGTTTGCCAGTTCATCTGCTGTGCGGCAAGCGCAGCGCTGGCAATGAGTTCCGGCGGATCGCCTGGGCGTCGACCAACATCGCAATGTGGAATAGGTTGGCCGGTGATTCGTCGCGCCGCCTCCAGACACTCCAGGACGCTCAGGCCTTTTCCAGATCCCAGATTTACAATGAGGTCGCGATCTCTGGCACAGATGAATTCGAGCGCCATCAAATGCGCCCGGCTCAAATCATTCACGTGAATGTAGTCGCGGATGCAGGAACCGTCTGGCGTGGCATAGTCCCGTCCATAGATGTCGAGCTGCGGACGCATTCCGCAGGCGACTTCCATCAGTATTGGAAAGAGGTTGTTCGGCCCCTGCTCCAGTCCACGGACGCGATTCTTTAGATCGTAGCCGGCGGCGTTGAAATAACGCAGCGCGGCAAAGCGCAGCCCTTTCAGCTTTGAAAACCATTGCAGGTTCTGTTCAATGACTAATTTGGTAAATCCATAGTAATTGATCGGCGCCAGCGGATGCTGCTCGTCCACTGGCAGGTATTGCGGCTCGCCGTAGACTGCAGCCGTGGAACTGAAGACGAGGCGGCGACAATCGTGCTCCAGCATCGCCTCGATCAGGCGAAAGCAGGAGCGCACATTGTTCGCGGAGTACAATTCTGGAACGCGCATCGAGTCGCCGGCCGCTTTGGAAGCCGCAAAATGGAAGACAGCCTCCAGATTGCTCTGCAAGAAACGATGGAGATCCTCTTCGCGACCCAGATCGCCCTCCAGGAAGGAGTAGCATGGCTCTGCCGAGAAGATGTTCCTGGCGTCGCCCGTAGACAGGTTGTCGATGACCAGCACCTGGTGTCCGGCAGCCAGCAGATCCAGGACAACGTGCGAGCCGATATAGCCGGCGCCGCCGGTCACCCCAATGCGCATGGATGACGGCTACCGGGGATGGCGCTGTCCTGGAAGCCGGATTTTCGGTTGAAAGGACCCCCGACGATATTTCTCTGCGACTGCAGGCCATTTTTGGCATCGCCTGGCAGGCCTGGATAACCTACGGGGGAGATATGTCGTCGGAAGAAGAAGGCAAAGAAACACTGCTGATAGCCAGCAAGACCAAGGCTTATATCAAGGATCAGGGCTGCATGGTAGCCGGTGATGCATTGGACGAGTTGAACCGCAAGGTCTACGAGCTGATCAACAATGCAGTGAAAAGAACGAAGGAAAATAAGCGCACCACGCTGCGCGGCCACGATTTCTAATTCTTGCATCACGGCGGGTTCGTCTCCGGGCCCGCCGTCTTCGAGGTAAAATGGCAGCAGGTGTTCGTGTCATCAAGTGGCCGCATAAGGAAGTCCCCAGCGAAGAATCCGTTCGCGAGGAGATGCACCGTTTTGGCTACCAGACCTACGATCTGCAGACCATTCCCGGATGGTTTGAACGCAGTCGGCACGCTCACGATCATGATGAGATCCGCGGCGCGGTGCGCGGCGTCACCACCTTCCATTTTGATGACGGCCCGGTGACAATAGAGGCCGGCGATATCCTCTTCATACCAGCCGGCATCCCGCACGAAGTACGCAGTCACAACGCAGCAGAGTTCAGCGCATTTAAGGGCTCGATCAGCGGTCAGCGTTCGGTCACAGAACTTGGCGACGGTCGCGGCAGCGTGGAAGAACTTCAATCCCGCCAGAAACAAGGGTGAGCGGCAGGTCGCTGATTTTCCTGGACCTCGATGGTACGATCGAGGACAGCCGTGCGGACATGGCCGCTGCGGCAAATCGTGTGCGCCTGGGCTTTGGACTCGGGCAACGCGATGCCAGACAATTGCATTCGCTGGTCAATCAGGGGATGCAGCGACTCTACGAAAGCTGCTTTGACGACTATCTCACAATCTCCGCCGGCGTGGATCGCCAGGCGCGAATGGAAGCCCTGCGCATCGCTTACGAGACGGATTACGCGCAGCACATTGTAGATACTACTCAACTGTACGCTGGTATGGCGAGCGCGCTGCGTTCCCTTTCCAGTCGGGGCTCTCTGGTTTGCTACACCAACAAACCAGAGGCGCTGGCCACGCTGCTCTTGCAGCGACTCAATGTAGGCGATCTCTTTGCAGCAGTGATAGGCGGCGACAGCTTTGCCGAATCCAAACCCTCGCCGGCGCCTATGCGCATGATTGCCGCTCGTCTGCATGCTGCGGGAAAGGCCGTCATGATCGGCGACAGCGGCGCGGATCAAGAGGCCGCACACAATTTTGGCGCCGCCTTTCTCTGGTGCGCCTGGGGTTATACGGCGACGCCGCCTGCGGGCAGCACGGCGGCTTCCTCGCCAGAGGAACTGCCCCGCCTGGTTGATCTTGCCCTGAGCCATTGAGCGCGACGCAGTCGCTGCCTATCAAATTCTCTGTAAAGTTAATCGGAGCGGATAGACGCCGCTCCAGAAACCAAACAAAAAACCCCCGGCGCGAAAACCGCGACGGGGGTTTCAGGGCGGCCGCTCTCGCGGTCGCAATTTTGGAGCGCAGAACCCGGCAAGGGTCGCTCCGCATCATCTGGCTCAAACTCTTGAACCGCGCCGGAACCTTTTGAGCTCCGGCGTGATGTAATATGGTCAAGCCTCACGACATATTAGTACTGCTCGGCTGAACGCATTACTGCGCTTACACCTGCAGCCTATCAACGTGGTAGTCTTCCACGTGTCTTCAGGGACCGAAGTCCAGGGAGATCTCATCTTGAGGTCGGCTTCCCGCTTAGATGCTTTCAGCGGTTATCCGTTCCGAACGTAGCTACCCAGCGGTGCCGCTGGCGCGACAACTGGTGCACTAGAGGTTCGTCCATCCCGGTCCTCTCGTACTAGGGACAGCACCCCTCAAATCTCCAACGCCCGCAGTGGATAGGGACCGAACTGTCTCACGACGTTCTGAACCCAGCTCGCGTGCCGCTTTAATTGGCGAACAGCCAAACCCTTGGGACCTGCTCCAGCCCCAGGATGCGACGAGCCGACATCGAGGTGCCAAACCGCGCCGTCGATATGAACTCTTGGGCGCGATAAGCCTGTTATCCCCGGAGTACCTTTTATCCGTTGAGCGATGGCCCTTCCACACAGAACCACCGGATCACTAAGCCCTGGTTTCCCATCTGCTTGACTTGTTTGTCTCGCAGTTAAGCTCTCTTGTGCCTTTACACTCTATGCGCGATTTCCGGCCGCGCTGAGAGAACCTTTGGGCGCCTCCGTTACTTTTTAGGAGGCGACCGCCCCAGTCAAACTGCCCGCCTGACATTGTCCCGAAGGTTCTAGCCTCCGGTTAGAACTCCAGCTAAGTGAGGGTGGTATTTCAAGGACGACTCCACCGGGACTGGCGTCTCGGTCTCAAAGTCTCCCACCTATCCTACACACACTCAACCAAAGTTCAGTGCCAGGTTACAGTAAAGGTTCACGGGGTCTTTCCGTCCAGCTGCGGGTAGCCTGCATCATCACAGGCACTACAATTTCGCCGAGTCAGTTGTTGAGACAGTGGGGAGGTCGTTACACCATTCGTGCGGGTCGGAACTTACCCGACAAGGAATTTCGCTACCTTAGGACCGTCATAGTTACGGCCGCCGTTTACCGGGGCTTCAATTCGAAGCTTCGCCTTGCGGCTAACATCTCCTCTTAACCTTCCGGCACCGGGCAGGTGTCAGCCCCTATACGTCGTCTTACGACTTTGCAGAGACCTGTGTTTTTGTTAAACAGTCGCCACCCCCCTTTCACTGCGGCCCCTGAGAGCTCCAGCTGTACGCCTTCACCCTCGGGGGCGCCCCTTCTTCCAAAGTTACGGGGCTAGCTTGCCGAGTTCCTTAACAACTGTTATCTCGAGCGCCTCAGGATACTCTCCTTGCCCACGTGTGTCCGTTTACAGTACGGTCGCCGCGGCTTCTCGCTTAGAGGTTTTTCTAGGAGGCATGGCGTCAGCGGCTTCATCGGCCCGTAGACCGACTGGCTCCAGTCCTCAGCTCAGCGCCGGATTTTCCAGAACGCCTCAACGCCTACAACCAGAGAGGGAGTAAACCAACACTCCTCCCGCCTAACCTTCCCCGTCACCCCATCGCTCAAACGAAACCACGACGGTGCAGGAATGTGAACCTGCTTTCCATCGGCTACGCCTCTCGGCTTGACCTTAGGTACCGACTAACCCCCGGCGGATTGACCTTGCCGGGGAACCCTTGGGCTATCGGCGAGCGGGAATTTCACCCGCTTTGTCGCTACTCATGCCGGCATTCTCACTTGTGAACACTCCAGCGCTCCTCACGGTACGCCTTCAATGCTGAACACAACGCTCCCCTACCACTCTTACGAGTCCATGTCTTCGGCGTGATGCTTAGTCCCATACATTTTCGGCGCGGAGACGCTCGACCAGTGAGCTATTACGCACTCTTTTAATGATGGCTGCTTCTAAGCCAACATCCTGGTTGTCTATGCGTCTCCACTTCCTTTACCACTTAGCATCAACTTAGGGGCCTTAGACGATGGTCTGGGCTGTTTCCCTTTCGACAACGAAGCTTATCCCCCGCTGTCTGACTGCTGCATTCTGGAGTTGGAGTATTCGGAGTTTGACAGGGTTTGGTAGACTGGTAGGTCCCCTAATCCAATCAGTGCTCTACCCCTCCAACTGAACATGCAACGCTAGTCCTAAAACTATTTCGGGGAGAACCAGCTATAGCCGGGTTTGATTGGCCTTTCACCCCTATCCACAAGTCATCCGACAATTTTTCAACATTCACCGGTTCGGGCCTCCATCCGGTTTTACCCGGATTTCACCCTGCTCATAGATAGATCACCACGGCTTCGGGTCTGCTCCGCGTTACTCAGCGCTCATTTCGAACTCGCTTTCGCTTCGGCTCCGGCATTCTATGCCTTAACCTTGCAACGCAAAGCAACTCGCCGGCTCATTCTGCAAAAGGCATGCAGTCACCCACATA